>CAYNRS010000242.1:0-4203 GCA_964399565.1 uncultured Ignavibacteriaceae bacterium | reverse complement strand
GCAACCGGATGTCGCCGCCAGCAGGGCAAACATCAGCGCGGCTGAAGTCGCGAGTCTGCCCATAGCGCAGGTTGCGAGCGTTATTGGGCTCCAGGCCGGCGTGCAGGGCCTGACGATCCGCGGAGGAGGTTCAGATCAGACGGCATTCGTTGTCAACGGCCTCACGTTAAGAGACGAGCGCAATAACACTCCTTACACCGCCATCAGTTTACTGGCCGTGGAGGATATTCAAATCCAGACCGGTGGGTTCAATGCGGAATACGGCAATATTCGCTCGGGCGTCATTAACGTCGTTACCAAGGAAGGAAGTAAACGGAAGTACAATGTTGGCGCCCTGATTCGCTACAGCCCGCCGAGTAGAAAATACTTCGGCACAGCACCAAATGACTTCGATTCTTTTTGGATTCGACCGTACCTGGATGACGCTGTTGCGTGGACAGGCACTGCCAACGGTGCCTGGGACCAATGGACTCGGAGTCAATACGCTACTTTCGCAGGCTGGAACACGATTGCTCAGAAAACCCTCTCCGACCCAAACCCGGCCAACCACCTTACTCCGGAAGCTGCCCAGCAGATATTCAAATGGCAGCGTCGGAAGAATTTTGAGGTTTCCAAACCCGATTACGACCTGGATTTTGGAATTGGCGGACCTATAGTTCCTGACGCCGATTTGTCTGAGCAATTGGGCAACCTGCGATTTTATGCGGCCTATCGCTCCACAAACACGCAATACCTTATCCCCCTCTCCCGTGACGGCGTTACGGATTATAGTTACTCGTTCAAACTTACGTCGGATGTTGCCTCCGGTATGAAATTAATGCTCGATGGGCTTGGCGGCATCAACAGGGCTGTCCAGGCTGATCAAACGGGTTCTTATGATAGCTTTGGAAGCGCTGCTTCGATAGCGAATGCATTGACACAGGTCAGCTATATCAGCGCCCGGACTTTTTCAACGGATTACTGGGCCCCGAATGTCGTGAAGCGCAAGAGTTTAGGCGCAAAATTCACGCATGTCATCAATCCGGAAACATTTTACGAAGTCACCGTGCAGGAGTTTAGTTCCAGGTTCAATACGAACCCGACAATACGGGGATACGATGTGAACGGAAACCCGATATGGTCTCGCGACACTTCACGAGTGTACAGGTTCGGCAACGGCTATTACCTCGACGAGGCGCCATTCGGTTTTGCTCCCAACCCGGCAACCTATTCACTCAACGGTATCGAAGGTGAAATGCGCATGGCAGTCGGCTTTTCGAACGCCCGTGACACAAGCGCGCTGAAGACGACGACGGTGAAGTTTGACTTTGTCACTCAGCTGGACAGGTTCAACGAATTGAAAGCTGGTGTTGAATACGCGCAGACGCTCAACGAAGTGAACTATGGGTCCATAGATTACGCACTGCCCGTCGGACGGACCGCATCCCGGTGGACAACTGAACCCCAACGGTTTGAGGCTTACATCCAGGATAAACTGGAATTCGAAGGAATGATCGCCAACATCGGCGTTCGCTACCAACTTTCCCATGCCGGAGGAGAATGGTATCAGTACGACCCGTACACAAAGGCTTTCAAGGGGGCACAGTCCTACAGCATCGACGATTTATACGCACCGGAGCTCGGGTTCTATGGCAAAACTCCTACAGCCAAAGTTGTTTCCTGGAGCCCGCGAGTTGGAGTCGCGTTCCCGATTACAGAGAATGCAAAGCTCTTTTTCAATTACGGGCACTTCCGTTCCCTTCCGACGCCCGAGAATCTGTACATGACGCGCCATGAGACGTTTTCAGGCGACATCACGCGTCTGGCAAATCCCAATCTCCCAAGGCCGAGGACAATTCAATATGAGCTGGGCTTCGAGCAGAATCTCTACGACATGCTGTTGCTGAGAGTCTCAGGTTATTATAAAGATGTGTCAAACCAATCGCGCCTTGTGGAGATTATCGGAAGAAACAACATACCGGACTACTTCGTGACAACGAATACGTCATACGAAGACATCCGCGGTGCCGAATTCACCATCACCAAGAACCGCGGAGATTGGATCCAGGGCTTCATGAACTATACGTATCACGTGCGGACGACGGGCGGTTTCGGTTGGCCCAGATACTACCAGGACCCCATTCAACAAGCAGACTACCAAAAGAGCAACCCCATCATCAATAAACCCATCCCGCAACCGTATGCCCGCGCGAATATCGACCTCTTTACGCCACTCGAATTCGGACCAGACTTCGCAGGCCTGTATCCTCTCGGCGATTGGAGGCTGAACATCCTCGGCTCATGGGGTTCCGGTTTCTATTTCACGTGGGTCGGTGGGGGCGCTTTTCCGGGTATTTCGAACAACGCTCATTGGGCGGACGACTACAACGTCGACATCCGTGTCGGCAAGGCATTGAAGCTGGGCAACGTGAACATTCAGTTCTTTATGGATGTCTCCAACGTTTTCAACTTCAAGAAGATGGCGACATTTCTGGGAAGCCCGATTGGTTTTGTCGACGGAGCGGATTACCTCGCATACATGAAGTCATTGCATCTTCCTGCGGAATTCAACCAGTTTGGTTACGGAAACATCGAGGGTGAAGACCGGCCGGGAGATTACCGGAAATCAGGCAATTTTCAGCCCATGATTTACGCCAACCAACTCTCAGAGGTCGCAAGCCCGCATGTTCGGCCGATATACTACGAGAACAGTACAAAGTCGTATTATCAGTGGGTAAACGGCGCCTGGCAAGCGGCAGATCCAGCGCTTGTGCAGAGAACACTCGATGACAAAGCATATATCGACATGCCCAACCAGGAATGGGCAACATTCCTCAATCCAAGGAACGTGTTTTTTGGGTTGAGGCTCTCATTCGACCTCTTTTAGGCCAACTCGAAAGAAAAATCTCGCGCTCGACATCATGAACACACATCACTTTCAGTTTCGTTGGACATACTGTCTTTTCTTTCTCCTACTGCTCGGCGGTTTCTTTCTGCTAGGCACTGAGCCCGTCCGTGCCCAGGGCGCTGTGAACTGGCTTGCTTCGGGATCCCTGCAGAACTGGTTTTCGGAAAAGGGATGGGAGATCGAAGAAGGAAATGTCCGGGAGCAACAATACGGCCTCCGCTGGCCGGCGCAGTACAACCGTCAGGACAATCAGGCCGCAAAAGGGTTCTGGATTGGCGTGAAGAACTTCACGGACGAAAATGCAGTGTCTTACACGGAAAAAGTGGTTCACGTTGGTCCCCGCGTGGCGGGAGACGGAGAATTTTTCCCCGTGTCGTTTGAGCTTTACGCAAAGTACGACCCTTCGAGCGTCCTTGTCGATGGACTTCCTTCCTCGCGAGGGTTGGAAGACATTAAAGGGATCGACGCGACGCAGAAGGCGGACCGTGTTCTGGTTACTGTTGCGAATACGGCTGTCGGCGTCACCGTCACACGAAAAATCTACCAGTTCTCCCAACAGTACCACGACAATTATCACATCTTCGAGATGACGTTCAAGAACACAGGGTACATTGACGGAACGAACGCTCAAAAGTTGAATCAAACTCTGACCGGGGTTTATTTCTATTATCAGTACCGCTATTCGGTCGTTGCAGAGGTTCGTTACATCGTAAACAATTCTGCCGGCTGGGGGATCAACACGATGAATGACGCCCGCGGATTTGCCCCGGATGCGTCACATCCTCCCACCGACATCAAATGTCAGTTCTCCTGGCACGGATTTCATAGTGCCGCCAACAAGCCGGCAGCAGGAACGTACCCGAATGCAGGTACGTTCGACAACATTGGCGCTCCCATCTGGAACCCCAGCCAGTCCAACAATTACGTCCTCCCTTCCGACACAAGCTGGCGGCTCGGAGGGTCGCAGTTCGTCGGCAACGTACACATCTACGCTCCCACGTCCGCATCCGACACGACGTCGAACGCTGCACAACCAGCCACGACAAATTACGTGGCATCCGACGACCCCGTCCTCACGCAGCGGAACAGTCAGTTCAATAGAGGGCAGATGACTGCCGAGTACGACAAGATGAGCCAGGGCCACACGGCGCGGCACGCCTGGCTGGTCGACCCGACCGGCAACTTCCGTCAGCAGACGGTGATGGCGAACATCAACAGCCCGATTATGGGTGACGGAAGCCCCGGAGGATTTT
Source organism: uncultured Ignavibacteriaceae bacterium (assembly GCA_964399565.1). Taxonomy (GTDB): domain Bacteria; phylum Bacteroidota; class Ignavibacteria; order UBA10030; family UBA10030; genus JACQPT01. The sequence continues at coordinate 63 of CAYNRS010000242.1, read as the reverse complement.
CTTCAGCCGTCGGCTACGGCCCCTACACACTTGCTCCCGGGCAGAGCGTCACTATTGTTTTTG
>CAYNRS010000241.1:2334-4240 GCA_964399565.1 uncultured Ignavibacteriaceae bacterium | reverse complement strand
GGAGAGCTGCTTACATCGCTGGTAGATGACGAACAAATGGCAGGTAGTTATCGCGTCGAGTGGATACCGACAAAATACAGCACGGGCATTTATTTTTGCGAAATGACTGCCGGTGAATACAGAGCGGTAAAGAAACTTCTTCTCATGAAATAAATCAATCGCGAATTTTCAACCACGTTTTTGACTCGGCGATTCATAGATTGACGAACATTTTTTGAGGGGGGGGTCTTCTTTACACCTTGGTATTGGAGCTTTAGCCGTTTGAAAGAAATTCCAAAGACTCTCTTCACCCACCTGTAAAACGCTTGTTCAGAAGAGAAGCCAAGCTCGTAGCAGATCTTGTATCCTTGCATGTTATCATACGCAAAACATTGCAGAACATGACTCTTCATCCTCTGATCAAGATATTTCTTTGGCGTTACACCCGTTGCCCTTTGGAATACTCTGACAAAATCTGAACAGTCTATACCGATTTCACTTGCGATTTCTTTAGAGGTCAGTCGATGATTTCCATGGCTTGCGATGTAACGGTTCACTTGGGCGATCTGTCGATCTGTCTTTCGCATTGCTGAAACTATTTAAGCGTCAATTATCTCCCGATTTCCACGCCAGCAGATTCGACTCGCACGTTGGCAATATCATTTTCCATCCTGCCAGATTTGATTCCCAGACGTTCAAACTCAATTCCGACACCGCGAGATGAAATTATCACCTCTCAAAATGTAATTATCACCGGCGAAGATGCGATTCCCAGACCGTTAGACTCGATTTCCACTTCGCCGAACTTAATTCCCAGATCTTTCGACCAGATTCCCACGCCGCCAAACTCGATTTCCGTCGTCTCAGACACCATTTCGACGTCTGAGTATCGCACATTTCGAATAATCTGAATGATTCAAGCATTCTCCCCCTCCCCCTTCCAAATCTCCATCACCGCTTCAGCCTGCCTGAACCCTGCTGCTTCCTTACTCTCTCCCTCCGATGCTCTCCCCTGTTCAAGAGCTCGTCGGAGAAGCCCTACCATCTTGTGATCGCCGGGCAGCGGTGCAAGCGCTGATTCCGGATTCACGATGGGAAAATCAAGTCCGGCTTCCGAACCAATGGTGAGGTAGGCTTTTTCTAACTCGTGGCGCACATGTTTCGGTGTTCCCCAAGCAAAATTCGAAAGTCCAACAGTGATATGAACACCCTGAAGGTCAGGATCCTTCCGTATCATTCGCATTGCGTCCAATCCCATGTTGACCAGGCCATACGTGTCCGCCCCAACCGGCGCCAGACCCGGGTCGATGATGATCTGGTCGTTCGTGCGTCCGGCTTTCGTATTCAGTAATGCGACAAAATACTTCGCAGCTTCGTACACATCCTGCGCACTCAAACACTGGGCAGTCCCACCATCGACAAACCGTTCCGAAACCATCGCAATGACCATCGTGTCGTATTCCTTCACGAGCTCGATCATTTCATCAAGATACTCACGCGACGCGGCCACGGAGTCCACGATAGGCCTGCCACTTCGGGAACGATCGTAATACTTGAGGGCAACCTTGTGATACTGCATTGCCGGATTATCGAAGCAAAGAGGAAGCGGCGAAGCTTCCTGGAGCGCGGGGACAAGTTCGGGCAAAAGATCCAGCATTTCCTGCGCCTTCACCTGGATTTGCTTCGTCCCGTCGAGGTTTACGTCAAGATAGTCAACGCCAAGGTCCGTCTGCAATCTCGCGAGATTCTGATATCCTTTGAGATCACGCTCACTGAACGCCTTGCGCGCCCGGCCATAAGCGTTGTTGATGAGGTCGCCGACTGTGTTGATCTTTTTAGATTTCATAATGTTCAATCTTTATCGTGACATATTGTACGTCAATTAATGGTTCTTGTCCGCTTTTGGTGATATGACATTCTGGAATAT
>CAYNRS010000241.1:0-2324 GCA_964399565.1 uncultured Ignavibacteriaceae bacterium | reverse complement strand
GGTTCGCACTTTAGGTGTGCCCTCTCCTAAGCAGAGGTTAGGCTTTGCAAGGAGAGGGAGTCTCAGGTCATAGATTTTACCAAGGGGATTCAATGTGGCGCCCATATCACATCGCCCCTCCAAATCCAGAATTCTTCGACCGTGACTCAGACCCCCTCTCCTGCAAAGGTGATTTCAACGCTTTAGGAGAGGGTCCATTTTCCGAATTATCTTGTGGGGTGAGGTCGGTATTTGTCTTTTTTCCCGCATGATCCCGCCCCATCCAGTTATTCGCCCACGAGGAAGTTCCTCTGAGGCCTTGATCCTGCAAGACAGGGGAATGGTCAAGCAACGTTTCTTCCTTGCCGTCAGTCTTAAGACGTTCATACGCTCTCAGCCAGATGCAATCGCCATATCCGTCAACTTCGCATTTTCCCTCCCGCGTGCCGCCGCAAGGTCCATTTCGCTGATTCTTTGCACACTGCGATTCTGGACACAGATAAGCGATTTCAGGCAACGAGCAATCTCCACAATCCCTGCAATCAAATAACGCGGATTTAGTCACCTTCTCTACAATCCGCACCAATGCGGGACCCTGAGAGGGATCATCAGAGGAACGAACGATATCCGCGCCAATTCTCGCTAAGCCATTGCCTGGAGAAAAAGTCACTTCGTGAACCCACTTCGAAAAACGATATGACAGGTTCAGCCCTTGCATCTTCTGCCGCGGGACCTCTTTGAAAGCCGCAAGTCTGGTTGATGGATCCCTCTCGTAGAAGAAAAACTCTCCCGGTCTTGAAAATTCGAATTCTTCCACGAACCCCTTCCAATCGTCGGAAGAAAATGATTTTTCGATTTCCAGTATTCTCTGGATGGAATCCACATGATGCATGCCGCCCAGGTATGCACCTCGGTAACCCAATCCCCGAAAAATGGAAATCTGCTTTGCAGCGAATTCCTGAAAAAAGGCTTTCCCTTCATCCGGCGACTGAGCTTGTTTTGAGCAAATGTCCAGCAGCTCTCGGGAAACAGAGATGCCGGGAATTTTTCCTTCGTGAAAGATCTTCGCAACTCTCGGACTCAGCATGAACACATTTCCGATCAATGGAACATGCTTCATGCTATGGTTGTCCATGTAGAGGCGGAGCTCATGCGCCTTCCGAGCATCATATCCTACTTGATTGATGATGAACGAAGCCCCGCACTCGATCTTTTTTCCCAGTTTCAGATATTGAGGGACGAGCTCTCCTTCCTTCAGCTTGTAATTGTTGACAACAGCACCGATGCAAAACTGAGTCTTCTTGTGGTGTTCATCGAAGCCGTGATTCATTTTGTTCAGGAGAGAAATCAATCCTACGGAATCCAGATCGAAGACTGGCTTCGCCATTCCGCCATTCCCGCTCACTGGGTAATCACCCGTTATGGCGAGCGCGTTATGGAAACCCTCGCTATTCAACTGCCATGCTGCACTTTCCAGGCCGTTGCGGTTCAGGTCTTTGCAGCTAAGGTGGATAACGACTTCTTTGCCGGCGTACAGGATGGGCTTTGCGAGAGCTTGCGGGGCCAGCTGCGGGTTGCCGCCCGCGTTGTCAGTGATGGAAATCCAATCGACGGAGGGGAATTCGACGAGCTCGTTGGCAAACGTGCGGGCTTTTATTGCTCGTTGCTCCGACATCGAGCCGCGGATAGACACAAGCTCGACGCCGAAAAGAAACTCCGAAGACTTGTGAAGCTTTTCATCCAGAGTTTGCATGTGAAGCTACATCAGACAGGTACGTCCTCGTCCGGATCGTACATCAGGTGACGGTCTTTCGTTTCCTTGATCAGCGCGGACCCAACGAAGAACGACATGAGAGCAACACCAATAGGATACCATAGGCCCGCATAGATGTTCCCGGTCGTTACGGTGATCGAGGCTGCAATCAACGGCATGAATCCACCAAACCAGCCGTTCCCGAGATGATATGGCAATGACATTGAGGTGTATCGAATCTTCGTTGGAAACAACTCGACGAGGAAGGCGGCGATCGGTCCATAGACCATGCAGACGTACACCATCAAGAGCGTAAGCAAAACAACGATGAGGAAATGATTCACTTTGTCCGGATTGGCAGATATCGGGTACCCGGCAGTTTTTAGGGACGATGTCCACACCGAGTCGTTGTAAGCACCTGCATTGACATTGCCTACGTATAAAACCACGTCGGAGTTGTTATGCCTCCGTTCAGCGTCAAACGAATATCCTTTCTTGTTGAGAAATTCCCGCGCGGCGTCTATCTCCTGTGCAGATCCATTCCCTGAATATTTCAGAGACAACGGGTTCTTTTCCAGCGCGATTTCCAGTT
>CAYNRS010000240.1:0-4250 GCA_964399565.1 uncultured Ignavibacteriaceae bacterium | reverse complement strand
AGAGGTAAGACATGATTCAATGGCGCCGGTTCCCGAACTTGCAAACAGAACTGCCTCGTACTGTCCATCTCCACGGGAAACTCGGACAAGAGCCTGGCGAATGCCTTCGACCATCTCGCCGAATTCAGGCTCACGAGGACAGATATCCTCCGTGATCATTGCGTATTTCACGGAATCGGTTGTTGTGGCGGGACCCGGGTTGAGGAGCACCTCGCGACTGGTTTTTCGATGTAGCGAAACATGTGAATCCCGGTCGCATACGAGCGGATACACGACACTCCTTGCCCTCTCAAGATGCCGGGTGTCATCGATTTCACACCAGGCAAGATTCGCTGCAAATTCGAACTCAATTTTCTCAATGTGTGAAATGTCCGAGAGACAGTTCTCATAATCGTATTTGCCGGATTTGCCAACGTCCCACGCGTTCATTTCTTTGTACAAATCGATCGAGATTCTCGAAATTCCAACTAATTCGCCTCCAACACTCGTTACGTCTTCTTTGCTTTTCGAGAATTTCACGATCTTGTTGTTCTTCACGTTAGCGTAGACTTCATCACCGGAAAACGTCTCGCCGGAGAGCAGAACACAATTCTTGTGGTCAGTGTTTTGCAGGATTTGCAACGCGTCGAACTGATAGGCGAGGTCCGCTTCAAGAAGAAGAAAATCGCCTTTCAGCAAAACCTTCGCTTTCGAGAGTGATTTCATACTTCCTGTCGTTTCGTACTCATTGTTTACGACGGTTTTGACAAAAGGAAGCCGACGGGCAAGTTCTTCAAACTTCTCGGCCCGATAACCCGTCACAATGATGATGTCATCAATCCCACCGCGGATGAGCTTTCCAATCGATTCTTCAACGATAGGCTTTTCTCCGAGGCACAAGAAACCCTTTGGAAGATCCTGCCACTGATCGCGCAGTCTAGTTCCCATCCCCGCAGCAAGAATCACCGCCTGTCGAACCCTGCTCACGCTGCCACCTCTTCTTTCTGACCAAGGAACCTCATGAGTCTCTCTTTTACCTGAAACGGCTGCAAATGAGGCCGCCCAAGTTCGCCCGTTGTGCCTTTGCGAATTTTGAAGTGGACAAACACCGGCCCTTCTTCCAAAAACCTCGAATTCATGACCTCGCGAAAAGCTTCCAGACGGTCTGTTGAAATCACATGTTTATAGCCGAACGCTTTCGCGGCAGCTGCAAATGATATTCCACGCGAAACCGTCAACTGGCCGCCGGTTGAATCATGCGCCTCGTTATCGAGAAGAACATGAATGAAGTTTTGTGGTTGATGAAACCCAACGGTGGCAAGATTTCCTGTTCTCATGAGCAGGGCGCCGTCGCCGTCAACGACAACGATTCTTCTTTCGGGACGCGCAAGCGACAATCCGAATCCCAGCGGTGCAGCACATCCCATGGAACCCACCATGTAGAACTGGTTTTCTCTATCCTCAAGGTCGTGTAATTCCCTTCCGTTATAACCCGTTGAAGCAACGACAATCGCCTCCCTTCCGGCGGCCGTTTGAATTTCCCGCAGCGCCTCCTTTCGCGAGTGACGAGAATCGCATGGCAGCGTGAATTGATCCCGATGGTTTACAAGGAATTCGAATTTCCCCGGCTCCGATTTCTTCTCAAGATCGTATCTGTCAACATCCTTCTTCCGCATGACAAGGGCGTACGGCCTGCTTTCCGCGTCAAAATGCTCTTGCGCTGCGTCAAGAACCTCTGCGACTTTTCTGTTTTCATCGGGGAAGTATGACCACTTGATCTGCATGGAATCCAGGAGTCTGGTAGTTATCCGTCCCATCAATTCATGCTGAGGTTCGTCTTTTTCACCTCCAGGCTCGCCACGGAGAGTGACAACAATGAGCAGAGGAATACGGAACGTGTAAGCGAGTGACGTCAGGGGATTGACGGCGTTGCCGAAACCTGAATTTTGGAACATCACAACTGCCCGGCCTCCACCAATGGTAAATCCAGAAGCCATCGCGACGGCGTCTCCCTCGTTTACGGCATCCACAAACCTGTATTCTTCGTGGTCGATGACATAGTTGATAATCGGCTTCAGATAAGAACAAGGAGTGCCGGTAAAGAAATTGAACCCCCGGTCGAGACAAGGCCTTAAGAATTCATCAGCTGAGATCATGCTCTTTCCTTTATGATGAATATGCTGTTGTTTTTCCAATGTCTTCCACAGTGTCCACGTCAAGCCAGTGCCCTTCAATATAGACAACTCGAATCTGGACTCCGGTTGCAAGCAATTCATTAAGTAGGTCGGACATGTTGAGACTGCAAAAATCTGATTTCTGCAACAGCTTCTCAAGTGCGGCACGGACGGCTTCGGATCCACGGCCGGTTGTTTTCATCAGACCGATCCATTCGCCGTCGAATTTTTCTCCGTTGAGAATTTCATGAAATCTCACCTCTTTCAGGAAAGCCGCTTCTTCGTCATAGGTTCTTGTGTAGGGTCGTGTGCAACGCACAAAGTCGCTTTTCCTCAGAAGTTGCGAAGCTTGAGGTGCACCGTCAACCACAATAACCACGTCGCCCTCTTCGTCCAGGAGGTTTCCCAGAACATGCCTACGGAAGATGATGTCTCCGTACGAGATAATGCACGTTCCTTCAATCTTGTCTTTGGCAAGGAGTAATGAGGAGAGCTCGTTTGTGTTCTCGTATTTGTCGTTATCAAAATACGTCACGTCCGGAAGCTGGATCGCCTCTTTCTTATATCCCCGGACGACCGAAATATCCCTGATGCCTCGATCCTGAAGCATGCCGAGCATTTTTTCCAGAAGCGTCTTGCCGTTTACTCGTATCATGGCTTTCGGAATGTCCCGCGTGATTTCTTGTAATTCGGAGCCCCGCGTAGCCGCCAGGATCACAGCATGGACACGCTCATGCTCCTTTTCCCGCAGATAGATTTTTTCCGCTTCCTGCAATTCTTCGTCGCGCTGGAGTCGAAAAATTTCCATGAGCGGAGCTACCTTATCTTCCACCTCGAGCAACGATTCCGCATTGTGAACCTTGGAAGCAGTGTTTTGCATGGCTGCAACGGCGGAGCGCATCATGTGGTTGGCCCAGATCACCACCGAAATCCCGTGGTCACGGAAAACCTGCGTTGGGGTTGCGTAATATTTTGTCGGCACAATCACGACCGGGCAACGGCCTCCCCACTCCTGCATGAAGGCGAGGATCTCGTCCGGTTTTGACAGTTTGCTGTGAATGAGAACCGCATCTGCACCCGCTTCGTGATATACCGATGCCCGCTTCAATGCCTCCTCCAAACCCCAGCCCGCAATGAACGCTTCAACGCGTGCAACGACGCAAAAGTCATCGTCGCCCTGGCTGTCTTTACCGGCTTTGATTTTTCCGCAGAACTCTTCCATATCCGCCAGGGGCTGTTGCGTTGACCTGAGGAAGCTGTTTGTCTTGGGAAACAACTTATCCTCGATACATACACCGGCGACCTTTCGCTCTTCGAGCTTTCTTACCAATCGGCGCATGTTGTTGAAATTTCCATAGCCCGTGTCGCCGTCGAGCAGAATCGGAATTGTGGTTGCATCGCTCATGAATTCCACAATGTCGAGCACTTGCGTCCAGCTCAGCTCATTGTTGTCGCGGACCGCCTGCGATGCGCTGATGGATAATCCGCTGCCCCAGATCCCTTTGAAACCGGTTTCCTCGACAATCCGGGCAGAAAGTCCGTTATGGGCTTCCATCAAGAACTCGAGTGTCGGGGTTTGTAAAAGCCGGTGGAGTTGCGTTGTCTTTTTCATGTGCATCTTTCCTTTTTCAGGAGACTGCTTTTCCATTCACCCGGCAGTGGTAAACCATCGCGGGCGGTAAATTCGACAGCACAAAATCAGATTGTATCGAGCCGAAGCGTTTTGACAGCACATGCATCAGACTGAAGCCTTTCAAGTAGGACAGCACGTGCATGTATTGAACAAACACTCCGTCGGGCTTCAGCCAGGGAATGACCGACTGGTCGAGGATCGATTGATAATCCAGATTCGAACAAGGGAGCGTCGAAATAATGCAATCGACCGTTCCTTTGGCAATTCCATGAAAGTACAGGAACCGGTTTGACCGTTGCACATCCCCTCCAGAGAGAATAACATTCGATCCTCTCACGCTTCTTTTGAGAGATTCATAGAAGTGCGGGTTCTTTTCGAAACAGACAAGCATTGTGTTTTCACGCTTCCTCCTGATGATTTCTTCTGTGACCGCCCCGCTTGCCGAACCGAACTCCAGAATAATC
>CAYNRS010000239.1:0-4253 GCA_964399565.1 uncultured Ignavibacteriaceae bacterium | reverse complement strand
GAACGGGAGATCCCGGGAATCTCAGAGACTCTCCGGACATTTGGCCAGGAGAGAATGCCGTTTTCTATGTTGTCAAGAGGGAAGGCGGGAGTCCGCGGTAACACAATTATTATAAACCTTCCCGGCTCCAGCAAGGCGGTTGAGGAATCGCTCGACGTCCTGTTTCCGGCATTGTTCCACTCGTTCCGCATTCTTCGCGGAGGCGGACACTAGCGGTACAGAGACTATCCTGTAAGAATGATGGATCGGTAGTCTGCGAAGATTGACAACAGTCGCAACCCGAAAGTTGCGGCTGTATCCTTGTCGCAGGTTTTTTCTGGCAGTGTGTGACCTTTTTTTGTATCTTCACCACTCGATGTTCCCACCTTTTGAGCAGTAGAGGAAATGCCGAAGCGCACTGATATCAAATCCATCCTGATCATCGGTTCTGGTCCCATCGTGATTGGTCAAGCATGCGAGTTTGACTACTCCGGAACGCAAGCCTGCAAAGTTTTGAGGCAGGAAGGGTATCGCATTATTCTTATCAACAGCAATCCGGCGACAATCATGACAGATCCGGACTTGGCCGACGCAACGTACATTGAACCCATCACGCCCGCATTTGTCCAGAAAATTATCGAAAAGGAACGGCCTGACGTCATCCTGCCGACGATGGGTGGTCAGACGGCCCTGAACACCGCAGTTGCCCTTGCTGAATCGGGCTTCCTGGTGAAGCATAATGTTGAGCTTATCGGGGCGAAACTCGAAGCAATCAAGAAGGCTGAGGACAGAGAGCTTTTTCAATCAGCAATGCACCGTATCGGACTTGAGACGGCGCGGGGTGGGTTTGTGCAGTCAATCGAGGAGGCAACAAAGATCGCCGAAGCCATCGGCTTCCCTCTCATCATCCGTCGTTCGTTTACGCTCGGCGGAACCGGCGGAGGAACAGCATACAACGCCGAGGAATTTCGTCAGAAAATTCTTCATGGACTCTCGAGCAGCCCGATTAACCAGGTTCTCGTTGAGGAATCAGTCATCGGATGGAAGGAGTATGAGCTCGAAGTGATGCGGGACCTCAAGGATAATGTCGTGATCATTTGTTCGATTGAGAACTTCGACCCTATGGGTGTGCACACGGGGGATTCCATCACTATCGCTCCTGCGCAAACGCTCACGGATAAGGAATATCAAACCATGCGCGATTCGGCGAAACAAATCATACGCGAAATCGGTGTTGAGACAGGCGGTTCGAATATTCAATTTGCCGTGAACCCGGACAACGGCCGCATGCTTGTTATTGAAATGAACCCGCGCGTTTCCCGGTCATCGGCCCTCGCATCCAAAGCAACAGGTTTTCCGATCGCCAAGATTGCAGCAAAGCTCGCCGTCGGGTACACGCTTGATGAAATCCCCAATGATATCACGAAACTTACACCGGCGTCCTTCGAGCCGACGATCGACTATTGCGTCGTGAAGATTCCAAGGTGGGATTTCGAAAAATTCAAAGGTGTCGACGACACGCTCGGCATACAGATGAAGTCGGTCGGGGAAGCGATGGCAATCGGCCGGACTTTTAAAGAGGCCTTCCAGAAGGCGCTTCGTTCGCTGGAACAAAGCCGCTTCGGTCTCGGCGCCGACGGGAAGGATGAAATGAACATTCGCAACCTCTCCGAGAAAGAGCGCGTTGAATGGCGCAAGAGAGTAGTCGACAAACTCAAGATGCCAAAACCTCAAAACGTCTTCTATCTTCGGTATGCCCTGCAGCTGGGGTTATCGATCGAAGATTTGTTCCGTGTGACAAAGATTGACCCGTGGTTTCTCAACAACATGAAACAGATTGTTGATTTCGAGGAGGAGCTGTATGGATTTCGCGCATAATGCAGGTCGACATTTGTATCGACCACAATGGAGTGAACTTATGAAAACCTTGCTTACAGCAATTGTGGCAGCGTGCTCTGTTTCCTTCGGTCAACCGATTGTTCCGTCAGACCGAGAGGGTTTGCTCAACGGCGAAGGCATGGGGCTGGCAACCTTTGCCGAGATGAACGGTTATCCCGGGCCCAAGCACGTTCTGGAGTTGAAGGATCAATTGGGCCTTACACAGGACCAAGTCTTGAAGACCGAGGGGATCATGAAGGGAGTTCAAGTTTCCGCCAAGCAGACCGGACAGGAAATCGTCGAGCTGGAAGAGGAATTGAACAAGCTTTTCGAAACGGGGAAGATAACCGAAAAAACCCTTCGCGCGCGGCTCGATAACATCGGCAAACTGCGCGGGCAACTGAGGTTCATCCACATGCAAGCTCATGTGAAGATGAAGGGCGTTCTCTCGGATAATCAAATCCAGAAATATGTCGAACTTCGGGGACATGCGGGCCATTAAGAAGAAACCTTTCATTCCGCCCAAGGTTACTCGCGAGGTTTTCCTCAAAGCAAAGCAGTACGGTTTTTCGGACCGGCAGCTGGCTCATATTTGGGGCACAAAGGAGCGACTCGTTCGCCAGCTCCGCAAGCAATTTGGCATCATTCCGGTTTATAAAACGGTGGACACATGCGCAGCGGAGTTTGAAGCCCACACGCCCTACCATTACTCCACGTACGACCAGGAAAACGAGTCCATCCGCAGCGACCGCAAGAAGGTCATCATCCTCGGCGGCGGCCCCAACCGCATTGGCCAGGGCATAGAGTTTGACTATTGTTGCGTCCACGGCGTCTACGCGCTCGAAGAAGAGGGCGTCGAGACTATCATGATTAACTGCAACCCCGAAACCGTCTCCACAGACTACGATACCACTGATAAACTCTATTTTGAGTCTCTCACGCTGGAGGATGTACTCAACATTTGTGAGCACGAACAGCCTTTCGATGTCATTGTGAGTTTCGGCGGCCAGACGCCGCTGAAGATCGCCAAAGAACTCGAGGCAAACGGAGTGAAGATTCTCGGGACTTCCCCCGAAGGGATTGATGTTGCGGAAGACCGTGAGCGATTCGGAGCCCTGCTGCGTAAGTTAAAGATTCCTCATCCAAAATACGGTACGGCGTATTCAGTGAACAACGCCGTTCTCGTTGCCGAGCAGATTGGTTTCCCTGTCCTTGTCCGGCCCTCGTACGTCCTGGGCGGAAGGGCCATGGAAATCTGTTATAACAAGGAAGCAGTACGGGAGTACATGAAGAAGGCTGTCGATGTTTCGCCCGACTATCCTGTCTTGATCGACAGGTTTTTGGAAGACGCATTCGAATATGACGTGGATTCCGTGGCAGACGGCAAAGATGTGGTTATAGGCGGTGTGATGGAGCACATCGAAGAAGCAGGCATTCATTCGGGCGACAGTGCATGCGTGATTCCGCCGTACATGGTTTCAGAAAAAAACCTTCAAGAGATGATTTCGCACACCGTGAAACTCGCGAAAGCGTTGAAAGTTATCGGATTGATGAATGTTCAGTTCGCTTTAAAGGACGGGGTTGTTTACGTCCTGGAGGTCAATCCCCGCGCATCCCGCACGGTGCCGTTTGTCAGCAAAGCGACGGGAGTTCCCCTCGCGAAAGTCGCCGCAAAGGTCATGATAGGAAGAACTCTGGAAGAGCTTGGTCTCAAGGACTACGATTTTCGCAAAGTGAAACATGTGTCGGTCAAAGAAGCGGTTTTTCCGTTCAGCAAGTTCCCCCAAGTGCCTGTGTTTTTGGGACCCGAAATGCGCTCAACGGGCGAGGTGATGGGTCTGGCAGACAACTTCGGCGCCGCGATCGCCAAGTCCCAACTCGCAGCCGGAAACGCTCTGCCGAATGAAGGCCGCATCTTCATCAGCGTCAACGACAGCGATAAGAATGACATCACTCTGGGGATCGTAAAAGACTTCGTCAAACTCGGGTTCGCCATTGTTGCGACGGAAGGGACGGCGGCATTTCTAAACTCTCACAACGTCAAAAGCGACGCTGTTTACAAAGTGGGCGAGGGGCGGCCGAATGTGGTCGACATGATTAAGAACGGCGAGATTCAGCTTATCATTAACACACCTATGGGCGAGGTTTCCCGTTATGACGAATATTCGATAGGTTGGGCGGCGATAGAACATAAGGTGGCTTTTATTACCACGCTGTCTGCGGCTTCGAGCGCGGTGAAAGGAATTCAGACGCAAAAAGAAGGAGAGTTGAGTGTGAAGAGTGTGCAGGAGTATTTGGCAGAAATGGAGTCAGTCTGAATCTGTCTCTGAACAAAAAGTGCACGCACATGGACAGCCGATCTAAGGAGAGTCTGCCTAAAAGCGGTAGATTTCTGT
>CAYNRS010000238.1:909-4257 GCA_964399565.1 uncultured Ignavibacteriaceae bacterium | reverse complement strand
GCCGGTAGGCCAGCCGGGCGAACTGGAGCAGATCTTGGCGTGGCATGAGGACTCCTCTCTGCCACTCCTCCCACAGCCGGTGCAGTCATTCTACCTCAAATGATGGGTTTTCGACAGAGCAGGACCGGGTTCGTTAAAGGCTGGTTAACTTGAGTCTTGAGTCAAAAAACTGATGTCTGAACGCATCTACCTCGATTACCCTGCAATCTGCTCAGCGTCGTCGGATCGATTCCAATTCTTTTTGACTCACGCCACAACTTTTCCGATATTGGAGCAGTTTCTCGCCTAAAGACTTGGGTTCATGGGTAATCGGGTTGTAGCACAAGAACTCCACAATCTTTGGGATCAGGTGCAGTTGCGGCTCTGTCCCGTGCTTCTCCCAGTTGGTAACTGTGCATTTCGTCAACGCCAAGTAGCCCGGCAACTTGGCGCTGCAAGAGTCCAAGCTCAAGCCGCCGCTTTTTGATATGATCGCCAAGGGTGTTCAGAACAGTAAGCGGTTTTCTTGGTTTTCGGGCTGTTAGGTGAATACTGCAAAATGGCAACGCAACCATGAGGTTTCATGGGACTCAAAGGTAAAATAGCGCTGGTCACAGGCGGAACAGGGGCACTCGGATCTGTCATTGCAGAGAGGTTTGTTTTGGAGGACATGACTGTTGCTGTTTCGTATTTTTCTGATGAGAAGCCCAAACAACTCGCAGGAACACTCAGGGAGCGTGGATTTTTTGTAAAGTCAAACGTCACCGTTGAGGAAGATGTTGAGCGGCTCTTTACGGCTATCGTTGACAAGCTCGGGCGCGTCGATATTGTTGTCAACACGGTGGGAGGATTCTTGTCAAAAAAACAGCTGACGGATATTTCCGTCGACGAATGGGATCGTATGATGACTATCAACCTCAAGTCTGCGTTTCTCTGCACGCGGGAAGCTCTGCGTCGGATGAAAGGCCAGTCGTATGGACGAATTGTGAATATGTCAGCGATGGTGGGACTTCATCCGTCGCCGGGGAGGACGGCATATGCCATTTCGAAGTCTGGTGTATCCTTACTAACCGAAATCGTGGCTCAAGAAGTCAAGGGAACCGGTATCACCATCAATGCTGTGGCTCCCAGTATCATCAAGACAAGGACGAACCTTGCCTCCATGCCGAAAGAGAATTCGTCCGCATGGGTGAAGCCAGAGGAAATTGCCGATGCAATTTGTTATTTGTGCAGTGATTCAGCGGGTGCAATTACAGGAACAACACTCAAAGCTTACGGCGGAGTCTGAGAGTTCCGTTTTCCTTATCACAAAGATTGTTGACTTCCCAGACAGTTTTGACTACTTTTAGGCAACTCAAGAAGCAGGACTATTCATTCTTCGGTTTTTTAAATCGTCAGAATCAGGAGGGGGCAATTTCCAATTTGGGAATTGCCTTTTTTGTTGAAAATGCACTCAAGCACATGACCCTTTCGGAAAAAATCAAACAGGACCTTAAAGCTGCGATGAAATCGGGCGACCGGTTGAGGTTAAACACAGTCCGGTCCCTGCGCGCTCACATTATCGAGCTCACAAAAAGAGGAAGCGGCGACACATTGACCGCAGAAGAAGAACTCTCTGTGCTCATGACGGCGGCTAAAAAGCGAAAAGAAGCAATTGAGATGTATGAGAAGGGGGGGAGGGCTGATTTGGTTGACCAGGAGCAGAAGGAACTCATGATTATTAACGAGTATCTCCCCAAACCTATGACCAGAGACGAGGCGGAAGACAGGGTCATGAAAATTATTTCTCACATAGGTGCATCATCGGCGAAAGACTTTGGCAAGGTGATGCCCTTGGCGATGAAGGAACTCAAAGGAAGAATAGACGGAAAAGTTGTTCAGGAAATCGTGAGGCAGAGCTTGGAGGTTCGCAATGGTTCTTGATTTTCTCATCATGCCGCCTGTTATTCTGCTGACTCTCCTTGGTTTGAGGGATGGCTTGGTCCGAAAGGGAGTTTCGATAGCCGGCACCATGGGGGCCCTGTACCTCGGGCAGGTTTTTATGCACCAGGCCGGAGTTTTTTGGATCGATAATTTCGGCGTGGAACAGAGTTCCGCTCCGGTATATGGATTTCTTTCCATCTTTTTTCTTCTCCTTGCGACCGTTTCGCTCCTGTACCACATGGTCACAAAGAACTTCAAAATTGGCGGAATTGTTGACAGATTAGGCGGGAGTTTTTTGGGCTTCATTCAGGGCATTGTCTTCATGAGTTGTGTCCTGTGGATTTTCTCCTTGCAGGGTGTCCCCTCGCCCAAAACTGCAAAACAATCCGAGCTCTACAGGCCGGTCGTAAACGTTGCGCCGCAAATCCTTGACCTGTTTTCGAACATTGGTTCGGAGACAGAAGATTTTCTCAAGCGGCGCGCTACGCCTGGGACGGAATTGGACCGCTCCACCCTGCGTGGCACAACCAGGCAGGACACGACCAGGAGCATTCCCGAGTAAAAGTGTTGGAATCCCCTCCATATTCCGCTTCCTTCCCGGAATCGGTGCTCTCCAAGCTCGAATTCGACAAAATCGTCGGCAGGATTTCCCGGCTGGCTCTTTCAGACGTCGGTAAAGAGCTGTCAAAGAGAATTGCCCCCTTTCGTAACAGCGAGGAAATCAAGAGAGAGCTCCAAAGGGTCAATGAAGCAAAAGAACTCCTCATTGCCGAAGGTGCTGTTCCCCTTGACGGTGTGAAAACCTTATGGACGAGCCTCAAGAAACTCTCCGTTGCAAACCAATTCCTCACGATCCAGGAATTGCTCGATATCGCTTCCACCTTGCGTGCCTCCCGAGCGATGAACAATTTCCTTTCGAAGCGCCGCATTCAATGTCCTTCTTTGCAAGAATTTATCGGACACCTGCTTTCGGAAAAAGTCGTTGAATATAACATCAGCCAGGCGCTTGATGAACAGGGCTTTGTAAAAGACTCCGCAAGTAAGGAATTGAAAATCGTGCGCCAGGATATCGTGAAGGTGGCGAATCAGTTGCGGAAAAGGCTGGCGTCAATTTTGAAGCAGGTATCTGAGCAGGAGCTTCTGCAGGAAGAGATCATCACAACAAGAGATGGCAGGCTTGTTGTCCCGGTTAAAGTTGAACATAAGAATCATGTCCCAGGTTTTATTCATTCCAGTTCTGCCAGCGGGGCAACGGTATACATTGAACCAGCTGAAACCCTCGACCTGAACAACGCCCTTCGAGAACTCCATCTGCGGGAAGAACGGGAAATCCAACGGATCCTCATTGCGCTCACTGCACATGTCAGGGAGATATCGGAGCCTTTGGAAGCATCTCTCAGGGCGCTCGCGGACCTTGATGCCCTCTTTGCGAAAGCGAAATATTCA
>CAYNRS010000238.1:0-899 GCA_964399565.1 uncultured Ignavibacteriaceae bacterium | reverse complement strand
ATATTCAATAGAAATCGTAGCAAGTGCTCCAAAGATTGGAGCCGTTCCAAGGGTGAAGCTCATCGAGGCTCGGCATCCCGTGCTGCTGCAACGACATTCAAGGAATGAGGTGGTTCCGCTCACGCTGGAGCTCGGCGGAGAGACGAGCACGCTGGTAATCACAGGGCCGAATGCTGGAGGTAAAAGCGTCGCCTTAAAGACGGTCGGACTTCTCACGTTGTGCACGATGGCGGGAATTCATATCCCGGCTTCGCCTGAGTCAGAACTATACGCCTTCGCGGGGCTTTTTGTTGACATCGGGGACGACCAGTCCATAGAAAACGATTTAAGCACTTTCAGTTCCCATTTGCACAGGATCAAAGAGATTCTCAATGGTGCACGTCGGGAATCGTTGGTGCTTATTGACGAAATCGGGGCGGGTACCGACCCATCTGAAGGTGGTGCGCTGGCTGCGTCAGTTCTCAACGAGCTGACGACGCGTGGAACGATGACAATCGCAACCACACATCATGGGATGTTGAAGGTGTTCGCGCATGAGACGCCCGGTATGGCAAACGGATCTATGGAGTTCGACCAAAAGTCATTGCGCCCGACATATCGGTTTCGTTTTGGCCATCCAGGGAGCAGTTTTGCGCTTGAATTGGCTGAGCGACTTGGAATCGCAGCGACGATCCTCGAAAGAGCTCGACTTCATCTGGGCGATGAGAAAACGAAACTCGAAAAACTCATTTCGGACCTCGAGCGACAATCTCAGGACTATGCGCTTCAACTCAGAGAGGCGTCTGCACAACGCGACCAACAGCAATCGCTGGTCACAATGTACGAAGAGAAGATGTCCACGTTGAAAAAAGAGGTTGCCGGCATCAGAAGAAAAGCTGTAGAAGAGGCCCGCGAGCTGG
>CAYNRS010000237.1:0-4258 GCA_964399565.1 uncultured Ignavibacteriaceae bacterium | reverse complement strand
CCGGCGTATAATCATCTTCGCGGGAGGGGTCCCTCATGGCGCGATTATGGAAATCGGCGTAGGTGATGAAGCTCCCCGTCCACAGTACATTGTCAGCCAAGACCTCCGCTATGACATTATAGTTGCCGCCGGCAATGTCCGCGTCGTGGAACCCGTTGTATAAACCCGTCACCATACTCGTGATGCCTCCCGTGTTGGTGAGGACGTCTGGAAGGTTCAGGGACTGTTGAGGGGCTTCAACAAGAAAATCCTTACACCCCGCAACAACGGTCAGGACGAGTGCCATCATGAAGAGTCTTTGTTTGTTCATATTCTTCCTCTTTGATGAAATGTTGTTCTGAGTGAGATTATCAGAGTGTAAGGTCAAGGCCAAAAACAAAAGTCTTCGCCTGAGGCAACTGGAAGAAAACATCGTTAGCCTGAATATTTCCAGTATTTGCCACTTCTGGATCCATTCCCAAATACTTTGTGGAAGTCCAGAGATTTGTTCCCTGCAAATAAATACGAGCCCGCATGTTGCCAAAGAGACCTGATGGTAGCGTGTAACCTACGGTTGCGGTTTTCAAGCGCAGGTATGAGCCGTCCTCCAAATAGCGCGTGCTCGCCTGTGAGCCGTTTGCCAGCAACAGTCGTGGTTGTGGGTTGGCTGCAGTCGTATTTGTCGGGGTCCAATAATCATTTTGACGCTTGGCCTGGTTGAACACCGAATTCAGGTTCGTATCCGTGAAGCTCCCGTCATTCCGATAAATCATGTTGCCCTTGGTGAACTGGAAGAAGACCGTCGCGTCGACAGGTCCGATGGCAAACGAACTCGTGAGGCCACCGAAGAAATCGGGGAACGGGCTGCCAGCTATGACGCGGTTTGTGGTGGAATAGGTTCTCGTAGTATCTCCGGCCAAGTTCAACCACATGGCGTTTCCGTCTTTTGGATTCGCACCGTTATACCGTACGAGGTACCAGGCGCCCAGTGGTTCACCCTCACGTACGATGCTTCGCCCAAAAATAATCTCGGTTTGGCCTGGGACGAGTTTTGTCACCTTGTTGCTGACGGTAGACAAATTGCCGCTGATATTCCATCGAAGATCGCTCTCATGCAGGATATCAACTGACAGCTCAAGCTCCAACCCACTGTTCTCCATTTCGCCAATATTCTGGGTGAATGTTGAAAAACCGTTCACTCTCGATACTGGCACATTCAATAAGAGATCAGCCGTCTTTTTCACGTAATATCCAACACTTCCGCGAATGGTGTTTCCAAGAATTCCGAATTCGACGGCACCATCATACTGGGTTGTTTTCTCCCATCGAAGGCCGGGGTTCTCAAGCTGCGTAATTGCCGCGCCCGGGATGTCGTTGTAATTAAACCCGAAGCCGACAAGGCCCAATGCAGGGAAATTTGCAATTTCGGAATTTCCTGTCTGTCCTACACTTGCCCGCAGTTTAAAGAAATCAAAAACTCCGAGATCTTTGAACCAGTCCTCATCACTCATAATCCACCCTGCGGATCCAGCTGGAAAGAAGCCGTACCTGTGGTCGGCGCCGAACCTTGAAGAACCGTCGATTCGCCCGCTGAGCGTTAGAAAATATCGATCAAGATAGGAATACGTAATGCGGGAGAGGTATCCCAGGAACGAAAAGCTTGTTCCGTTGCCCGCAGTCGTTACAGGTGTCGATGCGGAACTAATGTTCTTTAATTCGTTTGACGGGAAGTTGCGGGCAAACGCGCTGAAGAACGTATTATCAGACCGCACGGCGGAAATACCGCCGACGATCGAATACTTGTGATCGTCCAATTGATCCGCAAACGTCAGCGTCGAATTGATGTTGTAATTGACATACTGATCATTGCTTGAAAAAGCGTTACCATCGGGCGAGCCGTCAGTCGTAAACGAGGCGCGTTTGAATTTCTCTGTCAGCTGGAATAAGTCAACTGAGAGCGACGTGTTAAACGTGAGGCTCGTCAGGACGTTCCAATCCAAATTTGCCGTTGAAAGCACTTGCGTCAAAGAGGACTTGAAGTCAATTCCTTCAACGTTTGACAGCGGCGTGCCGGGGAATTGTGCATTGAGATTCGGCGTAACAGTCAAATTTGCTGATCCGTTCGGGTTTCTCGCAGGCACATTGGGATAGTACAGTGCGGCATAGGTAAATGCCGAGGCAACGGCATTTTCCGTGTAAACGCGGAAATTATCCGTCCTTGAGGGGCTGATATTCATGCCGACTCTGAGTTGATCGCTCAAACTGTGGTCTAACGACACGCGGCCTGAGTAGCGCTTCAGTTCATTGCGTTGTACAAACCCAAGCTCCGAGCGATATGTCCCGCCGATATAATACCGCGTTTGTTGCGTCCCTCCGGTCACACTCGCGCTCGTCTCGGATAACTTACCATCTTGTCTGACAACACCCATCCAATCAGTGTTTACGATATTTGTTGTTGGTAAAAGGAAACCGCCACCAGTTGCACCGTAACGATTTACGGCTGCATCATTCCAGATTTTGGTGAATTCCTCCCCATTCATCATATCGTATTTGTTCGTTTCGGTGAGGCTCCCTGAGTACGTGCGAACGTTCACAATCTGTTGATCGGGTCTTCCGCGGCGGGTTGTAATGAGTATGACCCCATTCGATCCGCGTGCCCCATAGATTGCAGCCGCCGACGCATCCTTGAGCACTTCATACGATTCAATGTCATTCGGATCAATATTTAAGAGTGGGTTAATTCCCTGGCCTCCTGCACCCTGCCCTATAGATGAGCTGCCGGCAGTAACAGGGTTTGTGATGGGAACGCCATCGACGATAACAAGTGGAGCGGTGCTTGCCGAAATCGAGGCGGCACCGCGAATCCGAATACTGCTGGGTGCGCCGAGCACGCCGGACGCGCTTGTTAACTGGACACCGGAGATGCGACCCTGCAAAGCTTGTTCGACCGTCCTTGGAACAAAATCTCCCATTTGGTCTTTGGTCACTTGCCCAATGGAACCGGTGACTTGCCTTTTGGACAAAGTGCCGTACCCCATGACAACGACAGCATCGAGCTTCAACGCGTCGGGTTGAAGTTTCAGGTCCACGACAGTTTGACCTTCAATCGTCACCTTCTGTGCCTTATATCCGACAAAAGAGAATTGAAGGGTAGTATATCCTGCCGGTACTCGAATGTTATAAACTCCTTCGGCGTTTGTAGTGGTGCCAATGGTTGAACCAACCAAAATGACTGTTGCGCCAGGAAGTGGCTGTCCTGTTTCGGCATCAGTCACAACACCATGCACGGTCCTCTCTTGTGCCTGGAGAAAGGCGAAAGGTCCAAGCATCAAGAAGACGAGTCCTAAACGCGCCGGAAGCAGCATCATCCGTAACAGTCTCATATCTTCTCCTTTGAATATGATGAAAGAGTTGCGTGGATTAGTCTGGTCAAGTTAACGTTAACTTTTATAGAAGTTCAATGAGTTTTCTGTCGACAGACAAGTCAAATGGACATTTGAACGACACAGGTTGTTTGGATTTCGATCGAAGGAAATCAAATTGTGAGAAGATCTTTTCGTGAGCACATAGACGCATGTTGGCGCAAGATGCGGCGGGCAATGTATGGGCTCTGCACGTGCGACGAGCACATGCCGATGGAGGGCACTTTGGCAAGATGTGGTGGTCAGGAAAGTTTTAACAAAGTTCTGTTTGCTACAATCTGTCAGTTAGTGAGTCGATAGTTTTAGTTGTCTTAAGTTGGGAAAGTCAGGAACAAAAGTCAAGACCTAACAAATACATTTGAGAAAATGACAACTGGTCCCAACCAAACACATGTTAACGGTCAACCCACCTCGGAAGTTCCCCGAATCCACAAAAAACACGTCGCTTGAGGTGATCACTCTTCGTAGGCCGCGCAATTACAGCGCCGCTTTTCTTTGTGAATATTGAGTGATTCCGCTGGTATTCTAGTGTCTTTCTGTCACCGATTCGTAAAAGTGCGAACAATTCTCACTTTGTCTTACTATTATTGTCATAGTCGTGTCAACGAATCTCCTGGCCCCAACGTCCAACCAACAAAGAAAACAGGATCCCTGAATGCCCATTCGGCCAGGCCGGCCCGAGATAGATGAGCGGGTGCTCATTCAACAAGTGCGGGATGGAGACCATGAAGCGTTTCGAGAACTGGTTCAACGTCATATGAAGCAAGCATATAATGTTGCTTTTGGGCTTTTGAACGACCATGACGATGCCGATGATGTTTCTCAGGAAGCCTTTGTGAAAGTACATCGCAATATTC
>CAYNRS010000236.1:0-4267 GCA_964399565.1 uncultured Ignavibacteriaceae bacterium | reverse complement strand
GTGAAATTTTGGAAATTCGAGTCCCTCAAACCCGATAGACCTCAAATCGACCAGACCTGCGTCGTTACATTCCTCTTCAAGCTGAGGTAGGATTCTCTTCCGACTTTTTCTCTGACCGGAGAAAAAAGTAATAGAAGACGATTTCGGTTGTGGTGACGAGCAAGAGCGACAACGTGTCGCCGTTGAGTTCCTTTTTGAAAAGAACTGAGATCATCGATTCAGAAGGGCCCTCATACCAGTTTTTCATCAATTCTGTTTCCACGAGGGGCCTTATAAGCATTGTGGCCATGGTCCAGCCAACCGTAAAAATGATGACCACAAACGCGACCGCAAGAAAACCTTCGCTCCTTGAAATCTTTCTATACTTCATGAAACCGTAAGTCGCTCCGGCGACGTGCAGGAAGAGCAGGAAGGCGGCAAGCATCAGTACGCATCTTTTCCGAACAAAACAGCGCGGATGGTTTTCAGAATGATTTTGACGTCAAAAGCGAGCGACCAGTTTTCTACATAGTAAACGTCGTATTTGGTGCGTTCTTCGATGGGAGCGTTGCCGCGAAGCCCGTTGACCTGTGCCCAGCCGGTCATCCCGGTTTTCACGCGGTGACGGTCAAGGTATTTCGGTATCTCTTTGAATTGTTCCACAAAGTATGGCCGTTCCGGTCGCGGTCCGACGATACTCATGTCGCCCTTCAGCACGTTGAACAACTGCGGCAGCTCGTCCAGACTAAAGCGCCTCAGAATTTTTCCAACGCGGGTTGCCCTTGGATCGTCTTTAGCTGCCCACACCGGCCCTGACGACTGCTCGGCGTCGACATACATCGAGCGGAATTTCAGCACGCGAAAGCCTTTTCCATCAAGTCCGACACGCTCCTGCCAGAACACCAGCGGCCCTTTGGAATCGACCTTGATAAGGAGCGCAATAAGCAGAAGGAGCGGGCTCACAAGAAGAATGACGACCAACGCTAACGAAAAATCAAAAGCGCGCTTGAGAATGGTATTCCATGTCGTCATCGGAATGTTCTTGATCCGAATAAACGGAATTCCCTGAAATTCGAGTACACCCACGCGGCTCGTCATGAGTTCCAGCAAATCCGGAGCCATTATCATTTCAGCATTCAACCCTTCGCAATCGCGGACGAGTTCGTAAAGTTTCGGATGATCCTTGTAATCCAGGGCGATGAGGACGATGTCAATGTCGTTTTCGCGTACGAATTGAGGCACTTTCGAAATCGGCCCAGTGTATTCTGAGCTGTAGCCTTCCATTGCACCAAGCCCATTTGTTGAGAAGAACCCTACGAGTGTATAGCCCAGGGAATTTTTTCCCGTCAGGCCATCGCGCACACGTTTTGCGGTGTCGTTCGTACCGACAATGATCACCCTTTTCAAATCTCTCTCTTTCGCATACCACCATTGCTCGAATGTGATAACCATAAATCTACCGAGCGAAACAAAAACCACAGATGTAACGGCGAGGAGCCCGAACACGAGGCGGGAGTACGAAAACGTCCTGTAAAAGAACGCCCCCGCCATGACCATAAGCATGCCAAAAAAGACAGCCTGAACAACGGTAAGAGATTCTTCGGAAAACCCAACATTGCGGCGTGACGCGAACATCCCGCGACTGTTGAACAACAGCAGCCAGGCAGGAATAACGACCAGCGAGCCTTCGAGATAGGCGCTGAGGGGGGGAAAGCCCTTTTCGACTTCAAAGATCGTGATTAGAGGAGAATAAAACCTGAGCCAGTAAGAGGCGAGGAAGGAAATTTCAATTGCAGCAGCATCAGAAAGCACCGTCAGGAGCGGGATGAGAAAGTCTTTCCGGTGGCGCATTTCCGGCTAGCCAAACATTTCTTGTTCGACTTCTTGAAAAATGATGTGGCCGATGGTGATGTGCCCTTCCTGAATGCGTTGCGTGTCGGTTGCCGGAACGATGATGGCAAGGTCGACGAGTGATTTCGACTTTCCCCCATCTTTGCCGAGAAACCCTATCGTGACCATCTTTTTTTCCTTCGCCTTCAGGAAGGCGCGGTTCACACTTTCCGAGTTGCCGCTTGTCGAGATTCCAAGGAGCACATCCCCTTCGTTGCCGAGTGCTTCGACCGAGCGGGCAAACACGTTCTCGTAGCCGATATCATTGGCTCCGGCCGTCAGGTTTGAAGAGTCCGTACTGAGAGCAATAGCCGGGAGGCCCGGGCGCTTGATTGCGGGATTCAGTCGGATGACAAATTCAGTGGCGAGGTGTTGTGCATCCGCCGCACTGCCGCCGTTGCCGCAAAGGAGGATTTTTTTCTTACCCTCCAACGCTCTGATAATGAGGTCAATTGCCTTTGAAATCGCGGGGGCACATTGCAGGGCAATCTTCTGCTTTAGTTCAGAACTTTCTTTGAGAGAATCGAGGATAAACTTGTCTCGGGCGGATTCCACGTTCACACCTTTATTTGGGCCTGGGAATGAACGGCCTCGGCGAATTCTCTGACGAGCCGTCCGTACGAGTGTTCTTCATTGACTGTCCCGGTCACGACATAGGAAGCTCCTGCTTCCACTTTCTTTCGGGCTTCCTCGGGCGTGCGTATGCCGCCCCCGATAATGATGGGCAATGGAGTAGCCCTGGAAATTCTTTTGATCATATCGTCGGGAATGGCGGCGTCGGCGCCGCTTCCCGCGTCAAGGTACAAGAACTTCATACCGATGAATTCCGCTGCCAGAGCGTGCGCCACAGCAATGTCCGGCTTATCACGCGGAATAGGCTTTGTGTTGCTGATGAACTCGGCAGAAGTGGTTTTCCCGGATTCTATCAGCATGTAGCCGGTCGAGATCGCCTCGAGTCCGATTTTTTTAATGATGGGCGACGCGATGACCTGATGTCCGATAAGATATTCGGGGTTGCGACCGCTGATAAGGATAAGAAACAAAATTGCATCCGCAATGGAGGAGACCTGAAAGAGGCTTCCCGGGAAGATGACGACAGGCAGAGTCGTGTTCGATTTGATGGTGTGAAGAATCCCGTCGAATCCGTCGGTGGACATGAGACTTCCACCCACCAGAAATCCGTCTGCTCCGGCTTCGGTGGATTCACGGACAAATGAAGGAAGCTTCTTCCCTTCAATTTTATCTGGGTCGATGAGAAGGAGGTACCCTGCGCCGCGTTCTTTCTTGATGTTGAGAAGTTTCTCGAATGTTTTCATGCTTTGTGGAGATGTGATTCAACAATGGATTTGGTTTGTGCAAGAGCCTCATCGAGCCTGGCAACGTCTTTGCCGCCGGCCATGGCCATATGTGGCTTACCGCCTCCCCCTCCGCCCACGAGTCTTGCGACTGCGCCCACGATTTTCCCTGCCTCAACCTTTCTTGAAGCGACAAGGTCGTCCGTTACGACGCATACAAGAGATACCTTGTCGTCAATAATGGCCGCAAGAAGTCCGACACCACTGCCCAACTTTGCGCGCAGCGTGTCACCAAGCGATTTTAATTCATCGGCGGTTGAAGCCGACACTTTTGAGGAAACGAGCTTAAAGCCGTTCACGGAAACGCCGGATTTTACAATGTGGTCGATCGAACCACTCAAAGATTTCAAGCGGTGTTTGCCAAGTTCTTTTTCAATCGATTTCTTGACTTCCAACAACTCAAGGATAGCGTCCTCAACGACTCGGGAACGGTTTGCCTGTTGTTTGAAGTACAATCCAAGTTTGCTGTCGGTGACTTTTGGAAACGAGGGCGCATTTTTGAGTTTTTGCAATCGTTCCTCGAGTTTCTGCAGAAACGCTTTTTTGTCCGAAACCGAATTCTCCTCTGCTTTGGTCAGCTCGTCGAGAGCATCGTATGCTCCATTGAGCCCCTGAAGAGCATATTCGATCCTTTCGCCCAGGGATTTTTCCTGGAGCTTCAACAGCTCAAAGGCAAAATCATGCGTGACGGCCTCGATTCTGCGGATTCCACTGGCCACGCTGCCCTCGGTGCGGAACTTAAAGAAGCCTATTTCGGCGGTGGATTTAACATGAGTTCCGCCACAGAGCTCGACGGAAAAATTTGGGTCGATCTCGACAACGCGAACCCTATCTCCGTATTTATCTCCGAAAAACATCTTCACGTTGGGCCATCTTCTTTTCGCTTCTTCAATGGTGACCCATTCCTTGGGGTCGTTTAAGGCGGAGACTTGGATGTGCTCCGTAATCTTTTGGTTCACGAGTTCTTCGATTGCGGTCAGCTGTTCCTGCGACACTTTGTCGAAATGATTGAAGTCGAATCGCAAATGTTTGTCGTCAACGAG
>CAYNRS010000235.1:0-4291 GCA_964399565.1 uncultured Ignavibacteriaceae bacterium | reverse complement strand
CGTGTGGGCCTTACCTCGACTATCGCGGACCTCAGCATCAGAAAGGGACAATCAAATCCCCGTCCGTTAAAGGTGATAAACTGGCTGTAATGTGTAATATCGTTCCAGAATTCCGCAAGCATCTCGGGCTCGGTGGCAGAAAGAAAATGAACGGATTCGTCAGGGGAAAAATAATCGAGTTTCTGGTCCGCCTGGAAAATGACCTTTCCCTTGTTCGTGTCCGGGTTAAAAAGGCCAACCGCGATGATCTGAGCCGTCGTGGGATAGAGGCTGAGCTTCTGGAGTGTTTCTTTTCGATCCTCCTCGGACTCAGCAAACCTCAGAAGATACTCGCGCTGCACTTCATCGAAATTCTCAATAGGAAACGCGAGCGTTTCGATGTCGATAACAACACGGGACATCTGTTTACGCCGTGATCTGGTAGTTGCGAAGGCCCCAATACGTCTCGATCGCTGACGTCTTGAGGATGGTGAAGATGGGAATAATGACGAGCATGCCGGCAATACCAAGAAGAGTGTTTCCGATAAGTAAAAGGAGGATGACCGTCACTGGGTGGAGGTCAACGGTTTTTGAAAAACACAACGGCTGCACGATAATATTGTCAATCATCTGAATGGCAAACGTGACGATGACAATGGGTAAGACCAGGCGAAAATCGCCAAACTGAGTCAACGACACGAGGAACGCCGGCACCGCTCCGACGATAGGCCCAAGATAAGGGACGAGATTCGCTATCCCTGCAATGGCACCGATGAAAATCGCATATTCCACCCCAATGATTTTATATCCGACGATGCTCAGGAGGCCGATAATAATGGAATCAAGTATCCATCCGCGCATGTAGCCAATCAGTCCAAACTGTATGCGATTCAGCACATTCAATGTCATCTCAAAGTACTTGTTCGGTACGCGCTGAATGAGCTTCTTTATCGCGACGTCGCCTTCCGCCAGGATAAAAAACGTAATAAACGGCACGATGGCGAGATTGACGACAAACCCAAGCAAGCTGCCCCCGGCCTCGTCCAGCAAGGTTTTCGCTCCCGCGATTCCTCCGTGGATTTTTTCTGTGATGAAGCTTTCATCGAGGAACGGGACATAACTTGCTGCTTGCTGTGCTGCTTCGCCGAGCTTCTGCTCGAACGGAAACGTTTTGAAGTTGTTCATCATCGTAGTGATCGTCTCTATGAGCAAGCCTCCCGTGAACAATCCAATTTCGAACAACGCAAACCCCGAAACGCCGAAGACAATCAAAATGGCCAGGCTCTTCCGGATCCCGATGCGAAACTCGAGGAACTTCACAAACGGTTTCAAGACGAACGCCGCAAGAGCAGAGATGATCAATGATATCACGACTTCAGGAAAAAATGATGCAAGCACGAAGGCTACGACAATGCCTCCCACGAGCAAAGACACCTTGAGTAACGGCCTGTTTGACGTTGCTTGCATGAATCAGCTTAGAAGGTTTCGGACGGTCTTGAGTGCGACATCGTTTGAAAATCCCCGACGGAGAAGAAAGTCGAGGAGGCGCTTTTTTCGTTTCAGAGGGTCGAGTTTCGAAAAGCTTCTTCCGGCAAGCCTCAGTCGCTTATTGGCGAGCTGGACGGCGGCCTTTTGCTGGTCTTCATCGGAGACATATTCTTTCAGCACCTCGTCGATGATCTGCCGGGAAAGTCCTTTCACCATCAGGAGCTGCTTCAGAAGAGCGCGGCCAATAGGCTTTGCCCGTAATTTATCTCTGACGAACATCCGCGCGAATTCCAAATCGTTGATGAGGCTCACGGATTGAAAGTGTTGGACGACTCTTTGCGCAATGCCAAGGGGAAATCCCTTTTCATTGAGTTTTACCATCACTTCGCGTGAACTCCGTGGCCGGTACGACACATAATTCAGCGCAACTTTTTGTCCGCGATGGAAAGAATCGGCGTCTTTGATCTTCTCGACCATTTCCGGCGGCAGGGTTTTCCCCGCCGCGAGGCCGAACTTTACAAGTGTCATGTCGCTCACGTCAAAAGCATTCTTACCGTCGAGGAAGACGGAGTATGTTGGCGTCTTCCCGCGGTGTTTCAGCACCTTTGTGACAACCATACTGGGGGGATGTCAGACTTTCGAGGTTTTGCGGGCAGTTTGCGAAGAGCTTTGCTCCGCTTTTTGAGGCGAGGGAGAACCTTCATCAGCGACGAGTCCGAGCTTACTTCTTAACTGGCCGTCGATTTCTTGAACGAGCTTTTGATTCGTTTGGAGGTACGCTTTTACAGCGTCACGGCCCTGCCCGATTCGCTCATCTTTGTAGGAGAACCAGGAGCCGCTTTTTGCAATGACGCTCTGCTCCACGGCCGTGTCCACGAGGTCTCCCAGCCGGGAAATACCCTCATTATAGAGAATGTCGACAAGCGCTTCCTTGAACGGCGGGGCAACTTTGTTTTTCACGACTTTAATGCGGGTACGATTGCCAACCATGTTTTGCCCGTCTTTTATCGCCTCAATCCGTCGGACATCGAGGCGCACCGACGCGTAGAACTTCAACGCATTTCCGCCCGTCGTCGTCTCAGGGTTCCCAAACATAACTCCAATTTTTTGCCTGAGCTGGTTTGTGAAAATGACTGAAGTTTTCGATTTGCTGATGGCTGCGGTGAGTTTCCTTAACGCCTGGGACATGAGCCTGGCCTGAACACCCATTGTGGGGTCGCCCATTTCACCTTCGATTTCTGCTCGTGGAGTCAAAGCTGCCACGCAATCTATGACGATCACGTCCAGAGCCCCGCTGCGGACGAGCGTTTCGACTATTTCCAGCGCCTGCTCGCCGAACTCGGGCTGCGAAAGGAGAAGGTTGCTCACATCCACGCCCAACTTTTTCGCATATGCAACGTCCAGAGCGTGCTCAGCGTCAATGAATGCAGCGGTTCCGCCCGAGCGTTGGGCCTCAGCTATGACATGGAGGCAAAGTGTCGTTTTCCCGGAAGACTCCGGCCCGAAAACCTCAACAACACGGCCACGTGGAATACCTCCGATTCCCAAAGCCGCGTCGAGTGAAATCGAACCAGTCGAGATTGAATCGACTTTTGCAATCGGTCCCTCGCTCAGTTTCATAATGGAACCCTTGCCGTGCTGCTTTTCGATCTGGTCGATGGCGATCTTCAGGGCCTGAATCTTTGCTTCTTTGTTGTTATTGTTCTCTGGCATGAAAACTCCGGTTTACGCGTGAAATGGGAAGGATTTCAGTATCGTGTAGACAGAACCGCTGGGTTTCAAGTCGCTTCGTATTAAAAGAATCTCGCTGCAGCGGGCTTGAATCGGATCCAAAGTAAGGGATTTTAGCATATCAGTCAAGCGATCCAGATTCCTGTTTCCTTTTACGCGTCCTAGTGTTATGTGTGGATGAAATTCTCGTTCCTCTCGCTTGAAACCGAGCTCGGCACACAGTGATTCGACGTCACTCTGAAGTTTTCGCAGTTCTTCAGTGTGTTCGATACCAACCCAGATGACCTTCGGCCTCTGAAGGCTGGGGAACGCGCCCACGGAATTAAAGAGGGCTCTAATATAAGAAACGTTTTGAGGTAACAATTCGAGCCTTGCCGAGAGCGAATCTATGACTGATTGTTCGGAATTTCCGAGAAATTTCAGTGTAATATGAAATTTGTCCGGTGAATCCCACTTCACATCGGCGGAACTCTCCTTCAGTTTCGATTGAAGCTCTGTGATGCGTGTTTTGACCTCGTCAGCGGTGGGGAGAGCGATGAAGCAGCGGAGTGATGGCATTAATTATTGTTCAATGATGAATTACCCCGATGTAACCTTGTCCCGCCTTCACGAACATAAGGGCAGGCGGAGAACATCCCTACAGGCAGAAAACGAACCTAATCCATTTTCAACATTTTTCGTCTTACCAATTCCAGCGCCGCCTGCGCAGTCCTTTCTTTCATCCTTCGCCGATCATTCAGGAAATTGAACCGTAGGGCAATCGTTACATTCTTATCCGAATATCCAATCCATACCAGCCCGACAGGTTTTTCCTGCGTGCCTCCGGCAGGGCCTGCGATTCCCGTCGTCGATAGGCCAATGTCTGTGTTCGATTTCTTCCGGACGCCGAATGCCATCGCTTCTGCAACTTCTCGACTCACAGCTCCAAATTTCTCCATCAAAGAGGCAGGAACGCCCAGTTCGGTAATCTTTGAATCGTCACTGTAGGTTGTCATTGCGCGTTCGAAGTACTTTGAGCTCCCGGGGACGTCGGTGATCCGGTCTGCAATAAGACCGCCCGTGCAGGATTCAGCCACGGCTATCGTCATCCTCC
>CAYNRS010000234.1:0-4292 GCA_964399565.1 uncultured Ignavibacteriaceae bacterium | reverse complement strand
CACCAGTCCATTAGTTCATTGTTTGATGTTGACAAAGACAAGATGTAACAACGAGGAGAGGAACGATGTCAGAAATTACCATAACAGCAGAAATTCGCAAAGAACTCGGCAAAAGATCTAAAGCCCTTCGTCGTGCGGGGAAGGTTCCGGGGATCTACTACGGTCACGGCCAGAATAATATTCCGGTGTCGATGGAGGAGCTTTTCCTTCAACCCCTCTACGCCACAAAGGCCACCCATGTGATCAATCTGAAGTTGAATGACGGTTCTTCGCACACATGCATCCTGCGCGACGTTCAATTCGACCCCGTTACCGAACGTCCCCTTCATTTTGACCTCTTCGGCCTGAACGAGAAGGAAGAGCTGACGATTGATGTTCCCGTGCGGATCAACGGCACTCCAAAAGGAGTGAAAGACGGCGGGATTCTTCAGCACATCATGCACAGGATGAAAGTCTCGTGCCTGCCAAAAAACATTCCTGATCATATAGACATTGACGTGACGAACCTTGAGATCAACCGGTCAATCCACATCAAAGAGATCGTCATCCCGAACGTGAAAATTCTTGAAAGTGAAAAAGGTACTGTTGTTGCCGTTGTGCCGCCTACAATTGAGAAAGCTCCGGAGGTTGTCGCAGCAGAAACCGCCGCGGCTCCGACAGAGCCCGAGGTCATAGCGAGAGGCAAGAAACCCGAGGAAGGCGCAGAAGAAGGTGCGGAGAAAGCCCCGGCAAAACCCGGAGCCGAGAAAGCTCCCGCGGAGAAAAAGGCTGAGCCGGAAAAAAAGGCTCCGGCTGAAAAGAAGGCCGAGAAAAAGTAAACCAGTGAATGTTTTTCATCGTTGGATTGGGAAATCCCGGGAACGAGTACATCGGTACGCGGCATAATCTTGGTTTTGAAGTTGCCGATAGAATTGCAGAAGATATGAGATTTGTGTGGAAGGAGGGCAAGGGAGATTACTTCTTTTGCGTCGGTTCTTTGAAGGGTATCGAATTCGGTTTGGCCAAGCCGCTGACGTACATGAACAACAGCGGCGACGCAGTTGCCGACATCGCGGGCCGCTTTGACGTACCTCTCGCTCAACTTCTCGTCGTGTGCGATGATTTTCAGCTCCCCCTCGGCGTCTTGAGAATGCGCCCCAGCGGCAGCGACGGAGGACACAACGGCCTGTATTCGATCATCTACCAGCTTCAGTCGGATCAATTTCCGAGGCTACGCTGTGGAATCGGTTCTTCGACAATGCCCGCCGACAAGAGCTTGATGGCCGATTTCGTTCTGGAGCAGTTTTCAAAGGTAGAACGACCTGAGGCAAAAGAAATGACGGACAGAGCAAAGGATGCCTGCCTGAGTTTCTTAGAGCATGGCATCAACAGAACAATGAGTTTGTTTAACAAGATGGCGACAGAATAATGGCCAATCATTCTGCAATTCGCGCTCGACATTCATAAATCCTAATAAACCCCTGCTCCAGGCAACGACCTGGGGCCAATGAATCAACAGTCCAAAGGGACACACCATGCAAGAAACAAAGAAGATCTACGAAACGACGTTCATCGTCAACGCCAGCCTCGACGACGCTCAGATTGACGGTGTCATCGACAAGGCGAAGGAAGCAATTACCAAAAACGGCGGGGAAATTCGAGACCTTGCCAAATGGGGGCGAAAACGGTTCACGTTCCCCATCAAGAAGAAGAATAACGGCTTTTACGTGGTTTTTGAATTCACCGGCCCCGGTGATACCGTATCGAAACTCGAGCGACATTATCAACTGGACGAGAATATTCTCCGTTATTTGACGATTCTCCTCGACAAGAAAGCGTTGCAGGCAAGAGTCGCACCGAGTGAGCTCGTCAAACAAGCCGCAGAGACTTCGAGCGGATCCTTCCCGCCATCGGGGAGGAAAGAACAGGTCAAAGTTGAAGAAAGCGCCCCGGCCGCTGTACCAGCAAAAGAAAGCGAGAAGAAGCAATGAGGAATAAGCCCATTGGAAGAAGGTTTCAACCTCGAACGGGCCCGTCGTCCCGGAACATGCAGCAGCAACGCAAAAAAAGGACATGCCGGTTTTGCGACAGCAAAGAAATCTATATCGACTACAAGAACGAAAAGCGTTTGCAGCGTTTCGTTTCCGAACAGGGTCGCATTATTCCCAAGCGCATCACGGGGACCTGTTCAAAACACCAGCGTCAGCTTGTCACAGCAATCAAACGAGCGCGCCATCTTGCGTTGATTCCGTTTGTTTCTGACGCAGTGAGCTAAACAGGAGAATAAACATGAAAGTCATTTTACGCAAAGATTTTGAACAGCTGGGCCAGATGGGCCAGGTCGTGGACGTGAAGAACGGATATGCACGCAATTATCTGTTTCCGCGAAATATTGCCTACCCCGCAACCCCGAGTTCCCTGAAAATGCTTGAAGAAGAAAAGAAGCAACACGCCAAGAAAGCTGACAAAGAAAAAAAATCCTCCGAGGCTTTGGCTGTTCAACTGGAGAAAGTTTCATTAACTGTCAAAATGAAGGTCGGTGAGGACGACAGGCTTTTTGGGTCGGTGACGTCTCAAATGATTTCGGACGGCTTGAAGGAAAAAGGAATCACGCTCGACAAAAGAGTGATAGAACTTGACGATTCGATCAAGGCTCTCGGCGTGTATGATGTGAACGTGAAACTGCTCGGCAGCGTTGGCGCAAAACTCAAAGTCTGGGTTGTCCGCGAGTAGGTGAATTCAAACTCGCTTTCCGAAGGCATCGGTTGAAAAACTGATGCCTTTTTTTGTTTTCAGGCGTCGGGATCCGTCATCAGCGGTTGATCGGCGCGACGGAGTACGGCATATCTGCTTCATGCCTCAACAAAACGGTGCAAGCAAGATGGACTCCGCCTCTGAGAGAAAACTGATCCGGCGGAGCCCATCGCAAATGATGCTTCGTTGACTTTTCCTACAAAAAATGCGTACATTGAATGGCATGTTTTACATTGGTTTGCACGCTTTTCTGAAGGACCACCATCCACATGGCTGAAAAAACGACACAAAAGCTCGATGAAGTAACGATACGCTTTGCCGGCGATTCCGGAGACGGAATGCAACTGACCGGAACTCAATTCACAAACACGACCGCTATCCTCGGTAACGACCTCAGCACACTTCCCGATTTTCCAGCTGAAATCCGTGCTCCCCAGGGTACGCTCTTTGGCGTGAGCGGCTTCCAGATTCATTTTGGCAGCACAGAGATCAACACACCCGGCGACGCATGCGATGTCCTTGTTGCGATGAACGCTGCTGCTTTGAAAGTCAACCTGCGAAGCCTCGTCGATGGAGGCGCCATCATCGTCAATACCGACGGGTTTAACGACAGGAATCTGAAACTTGCCGGATACCAATCTAACCCACTTAAAGACGGTTCCCTTTCCAAATACCAGGTGTTCGAAGTCGATATCAGCAAACTCACTGCGCTCGCTCTTCAAGATCTGAGTCTCTCCAGCAAAATCGCAGACCGGTCAAAGAACTTCTTTGCACTCGGGATGATGTACTGGATGTACAATCGCCCGATGGAACCGACCATCAACTGGATCGAATCGAAATTCTCCAACAAACCGGAAATCAAAGAGGCGAACGTCCGAGTACTGAAAGCAGGGTGGAGTTACGGAGAAACGACGGAGATTTTCAAAGTTCGATATCAGGTTGAAGCGGCAAAACTACATCCGGGAAAATATCGCAATATCACGGGCAACCAGGCAACGGCATGGGGAATGATGGCCGCAGCAAAAAAAGCCAGGCTTGACCTGTTCCTCGGAAGTTATCCGATTACTCCAGCTAGCGACATTTTGCATGAACTCTCGATGTACAAGCATTTTGGCGTGAAGACATTCCAGGCGGAGGATGAGATTGCCGGGATTACATCGGCCCTGGGGGCATCGTTTGCAGGTGCTCTTGGCGTCACAACGACGAGCGGGCCCGGCGTCGCCTTGAAAACTGAAGCCATTGGGCTTGCGGTCATGGTTGAGCTTCCGCTCGTCATCTGTAATATTCAGCGTGGCGGCCCAAGCACGGGATTGCCCACAAAAACTGAACAGTCGGATTTGCTTCAGGCCCTGTACGGCCGCAACGGCGAGGCCCCGGTTCCCATCCTTGCTGCTGCCACGCCAGCAGATTGTTTCGGCGTGGTCTACGAATCCTGCCGCATCGCGCTGAAATACATGACGCCCGTCATGTTCCTTTCCGACGGTTATCTCGGCAACGGTTCCGAACCGTGGCTGATCCCCGATCCCGTCACGCTGCCGCCCATCGAGATCCAGTTCCGG
>CAYNRS010000233.1:0-4310 GCA_964399565.1 uncultured Ignavibacteriaceae bacterium | reverse complement strand
GGCGCACGAACCAGCGTGTATTCAAGAGCGACTTCTGCGGACGCAACCGCAGCTTTTGCCACCTCGATACTGGCAAGAACCCGGTTGTATCGCGCCTCCGCGGCATCGAATTCAGCCTGAGACGTCAGACCCCGGCCAAGAAGTTCTTTTTGGCGGTTGAGAGATTGCTGGGCATCTTTCAGGTCCGCCTGATTAAGCTTCTGCGTTGCGCGAGCCTGATCCAGCTGAGCCCTGATGTCGGAATCCTCGAGTCTTGCGATGACCTGGTCTTTTGTCACACGGTCTCCCTCGACCACACCGAGATACACCATCCGCCCGGTGATTTTAGAGGCAACCGCAGCTTTACGTTGAGCAACGACGTAGCCACTCGCCGTTAAAAGCGCGTTCGACTGTGATGGTGACGTCAGAGATGCTGTGGCAAGCCGCACTTCAACGGTTGGGCTGTAGATCCAATTCCAGCCAAGGATGCCAATAAGGATCACTATTACCAGAACTGCCAGTGAAAGAACAACCGACCTGAGGTTTACGCCCGAAGGGGGTGGGCCAGGTTCTGTCGACCGGTTGATTCGCAAGGCTGAGAGGTCTACGTTTTTTGCTTCCATCATATTAACAAGAAGGCGAATTCAGTTTGAGAGTATTGCCAGTTTCTGAACCAATAACACACCCCGAGGGCTGGCCGCAAGATACAGTGACTTCGGGAAGAAGTTCCAGTTTTTTCGGCAAAGGGAGGTTGTACGTCGGTGAAAGTGAACAGATCCCAACAAGCCATTGCCACAAGGACTAAAAAATACAAAAAAAAACATCGAGCTACAACGAGGTCAGCTTACAGCACCCACTTTACATTAATGCCGGCGTGGACATTTCTTGGCAATCCCGGCTCAAGGTAGGCACCGGCGGCGGGATTGATGAAGGCAGAGGAGGCATACTTCACGTTGAGAAAATTATGCACTCCGGCAAAGAAGGACCCTGAAAATAGTCCGAAGAGGAAGGAATAGCCGATGGAAGAATTCAGGGTTGTCGCAGAAGGGATTTTGAAAACGTTCGCGTCATCGGCGAAATATTCTCCCCAATGCTCAACGCCAAGCTCCAATGTCAAACCGAACGTTGAAGAGAAACGTACCCGTGAATTGAAAACGATGTTTGAAATCCCGGGAACATCGCTCCCCCCGTAATTAATGGAGTCGCTCACATACGAAACGTATTCTGCGCTCAGATACGTCAGCGAAGATGCAAATGAGAACCCCGAGAGGAAGAACGCTTGTGCTGCAACTTCCGCCCCGTGTCGCCGAGACTGCCCAGCTGAGAAGTAGTAAGCTCCGCCGTTATAAGGAACGATTTCATTCCGAATGTCAATTCTGTAGGCAGCGACGGAATAAGACAAAGACTCGAGAAACGACTCATCCTCGAGTACTTCAACGCCCTTAAGCCCGGCCTCATAGGTGGTCGAGGTCATCGGAGCCAAGAACGGGTTCAATTTCAGTCCGCCCAATGACGGCGGCGGGTCGACCTCGTTGAACGCTGGGGCTTCCAGGCCACCGCTAATGCTTGCGTACAAAGCATGGTTTGCATCATACAGATAAAGGGCGCTGACTTTTGGCGTGATGTGGTCGAGAGAGAGCCGTTCGGGAACATTCGATCTCTTCACGCCGGCTGCATATTCCTCCGCCGTGTATCGCTGCGCATCATAACGTGCACCAAGCGTCACGAAGAATTGATCCATGAGACGCAGCTCCGATTGAAAAAACACTCCGAACGTTTCAGCCGCTTCCCGCTTGTTGGTTCTCAGAGAATCCCCACGCTCGCCGTTAACGAGGTTGTAAAACAAATTCGTCCCATCCTGATAAGCTTCGTCAGCGCCGACGAGCAACTTCTTGAGGAGAGAACTCTGGTCCCCGGTCCAGCCATAGACCATGCCGCCGCCGAGGTGATATCGGTTGAAATCGCGGAAAGTTCCCCGCTCAGAACGTGTTTGAACCTTCGGCGTGATGTAAGCCAGCACATCGATTGAATGGTGTCCCCCGAACGACGTAAACAAGTCGAAAGCCAGGCGACCAGTTCTGTTGTTTCGACGCTCCTTGTGCGCGAGATATGTTTGATTCGCCGAGGAAGGGCTGGCGTCAAATTCTGGCCGTGTTAACGCGCCCGGTATGAAGAAAAGGCTTGAAGCACCGCTGGCGAAGAGTCGAAGGTTCGTTGTCTCGCTGAGGCGGGAGTCGACCATCGAATGCACCTGGGTCGACCGGTTCGAGGAGTTCCGTCTCCAGCCTTCAAAGTACGTATTCGAAGCAGAAAAAAAGAAATGACTTGTCCCGAATTCCGCACCGGCTGAAACGTTGTTTTTACGAAATCCGAAATCCCCGAATGCATTGTTTGTTTCCACAAACGTTCCCCGTGTTCCGGAACCCGTTCTCAGATTGATCACTCCTCCCGACGCGTTCCCGAACAGTGTGGATGCATTACTTCGTACAACCTCGACTCGTTCAGTGGCGTTCAAATCGATGAGGTCTAGCGGCGTCCGCCCGTCAGGCTCCGTTTCCGGAATGCCGTCCAGGAGAATCTTTATCCCCCGCACAGTTCCTGCATTCGACCTGTCGCTGTTTCCACGCGCGCCAAAACCGCGGATCGTGAGGCGAATATCCTGCCCGCCCGATCGGCTCTGGGCAAAAACACCAGGGACAAGCGAGAGCGCATCGTCCAGGCCAAATTTTCGCACGCCGAAAAGGTCTTTGATGTTGACGACGCCCACGGCAAGAGGAAGCTCGAGTACTCCGCCGCTACTGCGAGAGGCCGTGACGACTACCTCCTTGCCGATGTAAGTTTTGGTGGTATCTTCGGACAGCAGGGGTTGTACTGGAGAAAAAGACAGTAAAAGAGTCAGAAATCCTCGTTTTATGCGCCTCATTGCTACTGTCTTTTCCTTCTTATCACAGGCGCCGGGCGAATCACTTCTGTTGTTTCAAAATGACAGCAGGAATATCCTGTTCTTTGATGAGCTTATTGAACGCAGGGATTTCCGTGGCCAGGATGTCTTTCAGTTTTGCCAGCTGAACGTCAGCTCTGGACGACAGGTCGGCGAAAACGTCATGCTGCTGCTTCGTAGGCCTTGTGTCCGCGCTTCCAACGGTCCCGACGAGTGCAGCGAGTTTATTGTTAAGCTTGATAGGATAGTTCAGGGCATCCTGGTTGCTTTTGATTTTGACTTGAATCAGTTCCTCCTCAACCGCTGCAAGTTTTTCATTGAGTTTCTTCGTTGCATCGGCCACTGTATTCTTGGACGAATGATTCGCTGATTTTTTTGTCAGATCGTCGGCCTGTTTCTTGATTTCGAGAATAGTATTGATCGCCTCGTGGGCCTCAGAAAGTTTATCGCGGATCTTCATGGCAAGGCTGAACTGCTCATCAAAGTCTGCCTGTGTCGTTTCGAGCCTTGGGTCCTTCTTGAGCTCAAAGGTCTGCGTGAGCGTTTCCTTGCCTGCAGTCAGACGCACCGTGTACATTCCCGGCGGCACAACGGGGCCACGAACGTTTCCGGCCCAAAAAATTGCACCGGGGACCGCAGTCGCATCTGTCGCACGCAAGTCCCAAACAAACCGGTTCATGCCGGAGTCGGTCGGCACACGTTGTTGCCCGGCCCCCGGACCGAAGAAGGTTTCCTCTGGTTGCTGTTGGGATCCCTCAGGGCGTTCCTGTTTGCTGGTGAACGATTTCAAAAGTGTTCCCTTGCTGTCGAGGAAATCCAACTTCACTTCGTCCTTGGGTCGGTTCTTGAAGTAGTAGAGAACGACTGCGCCATTGGCTGGGTTTCTTCCGACCGGGCGGGCGCTGGCACCGCCTCCTCCTCCAAAACCGCCGCTGCGCATTCGATACACATGGCGCGGTTGATACAAAAACATGTTCGCTTTGGCCACACCGTCGTTCAGTTGATACAACGGGGTCAAGTCATCGAGAATCCAAAACGAGCGCCCGTGAGTTACAACGACGAGATCTTTTTCACGCGCCTGCACCATCAAGTCGTGAATCGGGACAATCGGGAGGTTCGTTTGCAGGGATTGCCAGTTCTCGCCATCGTCAAACGAGACCCATACGCCGCGCTCAGTTCCGGCATAGAGCATACCTTTCTTGTTGGGGTCTTCGCGCACGGCATGGACGAATTCATAATCCGGAATTCCCCGGACAATCTTCTTCCAGGTTTTTCCATAATCTGTCGTCTTGAAAATGTACGGCTTAAAGTCATCCAGCTGATACCGTTTTGCTGCCACGTATGCTGTTCCGGCGTCGTGGGGAGAGGCATCGATGAGGCTGACCCGGGA
>CAYNRS010000232.1:0-4313 GCA_964399565.1 uncultured Ignavibacteriaceae bacterium | reverse complement strand
CTTCGGGTTTGCCACGTACGTAAACAATGCGGAGGCAAATTCCACCGGTATCGAGATGGTGGTAAGCCGGGAAAGAGATGATCGACTCACAGGTTCCGTTTCGTATACGTACATGCTGACCGAAGGAATTAGTGAATATGTAGACCAGGCTCTCAACTATTCACAATGGGGGTTCGCCCTTCCCGCAACGCCTTATCCACTGAGCTGGGATCAGAGGCACAGCGTGAAAGTGGACGCGGATTTCATGCTCTTCGGGGGCATTCAGACAAACCTCGTGCTCATGTACAGCACCGCGCGTCCTTACACCTACTATCCCACGCGGGATGGGTACACGCCACTGGATACCGGTAAAGCGTTCATTCCGAACAACAAGAGAATGTTTGATATCAGTTTCACGAATGTGAAGCTTTCCCGGGTTCTCATGGTTGGCGACCACCAACAGTACACAATGACTGTTTATGCACACATCAGTAATTTGTTGAACAGAAGGAATGTTCGATGGATGGATTCAAGCAGTCGCGTTGGCGGTGAGCTTGGCGACCCTAATGCCTATTATGAACCACGCCGTATTCGTCTGGGCTTTCGGCTGGAATTCTGATGCTTTGTTTTTAGACTGATTTGTGTTATTTTAGAGGTGGATTGACGAGAAATCGAGGTGCTTCAGCCGTTTGTCGGCCGAAGGAGGCGTAAGAACGTGAGCTTAGGAAAGGGTCAATGATGAAAAAGAGATTCTCAGGTTGGACTGTCGCGGCGCTCGTGAGCGTCAGCCTTCTGGCCGGCATGGAGATCAATAAACTGATTTCTGCCGATAATATCTACGAACAACTGAAGAAGTTCCAGGACGTCCTGAGCTTCACAGAGAAGTACTATGTAGATGATATTGATACTCAGAAGCTCACCGAGGCTGCCATTAACGGCATGCTCAACACGCTCGACCCTCATTCTGTGTACATCCCACCCAAGGCATTTGAAAAGGTTGCAGAGGATTTCAGGGGAAAGTTCGAAGGAATAGGCATTTCGTTCCGCATTATCAATGACACGATCACCGTGTTGGAGCCCATCGGCGGTGGACCTTCCGCGCGCCTCGGGATTTTGTCCAACGACCGCATCGTGAGCATTGATGACAGTTCAGCAGTTGGGTATGACGACCAGAAAGTGATGAGAACGCTTCGCGGTCCAAAGGGGACGAAGGTGAAGGTGGCGATTGTACGCCCAGGCATAGGTGGAAGGCTGGATTTCGAAATCACGCGTGATGAGATACCATTGTACAGCGTTGAGGCATCCGTCATGGTTACGAAGGACGTTG
Organism: uncultured Ignavibacteriaceae bacterium; assembly: GCA_964399565.1. Classification (GTDB taxonomy): domain Bacteria; phylum Bacteroidota; class Ignavibacteria; order UBA10030; family UBA10030; genus JACQPT01. Next base: position 3,007 of record CAYNRS010000232.1, on the reverse strand, counting down.
GCTATGTAAGGGTCAACAAGTTTAATGAGCAGACGTATACAGAGATGACTCGTGCCCTTCAAAAGCTGAGAGGAGAAGGGATGAAACGTCTCGTTCTGGACCTCAGGGGAAACCCAGGGGGATATCTGGAAGAGGCAGTGCGAATGGCCGATCTCTTCCTTGACGGCGGAACAAAGGAAAAACCAAAAGTCGTTGTGTATACCAAAGCACGCAAATCCGATTTTGAAGAATCCTATTCTGCGAAGACGGGCGAGGAGTTTGAGAAGACATCATTAATTGTATTAATCAACAATGCTTCCGCAAGCGCGAGTGAAATCGTGGCGGGTGCAATCCAGGATTGGGATCGGGGATTGATCGTTGGGGAACCGAGCTTTGGCAAGGGTCTTGTCCAGCGACAGTGGAAACTGGTGGACGGATCTGCGTTCCGCTTGACCATTGCCCGGTACTACACTCCGAGCGGTCGATTGATCCAAAGGCCTTACGAGGGGAAAGACAAAGAGCGGTATCAGCGCGAAGCGTATGAGAGGCAAGAAGAAGAGGGCGAAAACATTGAACACCAGCTCGACCGCAAGAACGGCGTGGATTCCGTGGGACCCATTTTTAAAACTCTTGCAGGACGCAACGTGAGGGGGGGAGGGGGTATTACGCCCGACTACATTGTAAAATATGCGAATGTCACTGAATTATACACTGTCCTCTTCAGGCGAAATCTATTCTACGACTATACAAAGTCGTACATGGAGGGCCCCGGTTTGAAGCTTCGTCAGGAGTACGGGAATCAACTCCTTAAATTTAAAGAGAAGTATCAAATCTCGGACGAGTTTCTGGAAGGTTTTCGGAAATTCGTTGTTTCCAAAGATGTAAAAATAAAGGAGGATGAATACCGGAAGGATCTGGCGTTGATGAAGCTGGCGCTCAAATCATGGATAGCGAGAACTCTCTTCGGCTTTGAAGGACAGATCGTGACATCGCTCGATATCGACCCTCAATTTCAAAAGGCGCTAACACTGTTTCCTGAGGCAGAGAAGATAGCAAGGCTGAATTGAGAGATTCCTCAAGGATACTGTCAGAACATTTGTGATTTTTCTATTCCTCCCTCTTCTGGTGGGGGCGTTGCTTCAGCCCACGCGCCTCCCGGCGAACATTCCATTCCTTCTTTCGGCCGACACCTCCTTCACTGTTGACCCTTTGCTGCAAGTAGGGGAAGAACTTGAATATAAGGTGAGCTATTCATTCTTCAGTATTGGAACCATCCGTATACAGCTCCTTGAGAAAAGCGAGAATAAAGGCCGGGACGTGTACAAAGCCAAGGCTATCATTGATTCAAACCCAAGTTTGTCATGGCTGGTGGATCTGCACATTCGTTTTTACAGCGACATTGACACCGACATTTTTTCCCATGAATGGATAGGGGATGACAGCACCAAATCAGGAGTGTCGTATCGCCGAATCATCTTTTCGTATGATAGCAGTCGGGTATACTTTGAGCGCGGAAAAAAGAACATGACGGGCGAGCGTTTACCATCATCGGTCGATACCGTTCAAGTATCTGAGAAATGCCAGGATGGATTTTCATTATTCTTTCTGGCAAGAAAAAACGTCCGGCAAAAGAAACAGATGAACATTCCGACGTTCATCGAAAATAAACAGGTCAATACGTTTATCAATTTTACTAACAGCCGGACAAACGTTGACATTGATGCAGTGAAATATTCTGTCGAGGTTGTTGAATTCGACGGGAAGGCAGACTATGTTGGCGTGTTCGGCCTTACCGGAGGCTTTCGAGGATGGTTCAGCAACGATGAAGCCCGAATCCCCATCATAGCGCGAATGAATGTAATACTCGGAAGTATTAAAGTCGAACTGGTGAGCTGGAAACGCCATGAATGGATGCCACCAAGATATGTGGAGAAACGATAGCGTGGTGATGTCCTACCGGGGAATGACGCCGAGAATCCATGAATCAGTGTTTGTGGCTGAAGGGGCACGAATTATTGGGGATGTCGAGATTGGCCGGGAGAGCAGCGTCTGGTTCAACACCGTGGTTCGGGGTGATGTTCATCACATTCGAATCGGCGAGCGAACGAACATCCAGGATAACAGCGTGGTCCATGTGACGCATGAAAAGCATCCCTGCGTTATAGGTTCAGATGTGACGATTGGGCATCAGGCAGTCGTTCATGCTTGCACAGTAGGGGATTTTTGCTTAATTGGAATGGGAGCAATCGTGCTTGATAACGCCAGGATTGGGAAATATTGCCTCGTTGCCGCCGGCTCGCTTGTGTTGGAGAACTTTGAGGTACCGGAAGGATCATTTGTAGTCGGAGTGCCCGCGCGTATCAAACGATCCCTAACAATTGAAGAGCGGGACCGGATCAGGCAGTCAGCATTAAACTATGTCGAATACGCCAGGTCTTACAGTGGGACTGGCGGTAACCAGGGAGTTGTATGAAGCTCACCTTTTGGGGCGTTCGCGGTTCCATTCCAACACCCGGGAAGCATACAGTCCGCTACGGCGGGAACACGCCATCGCTTGAACTGCGTCTGGACGACGATAAACTCATCATTTTTGATGCAGGGACCGGAATCCGCAATCTGGGGGATTTTCTTATCAACAACGGCGAGTCTGTCAAAGCCTTCCTGATGATCACTCATCCTCATTGGGATCACATTCAAGGTTTTCCGTTTTTCAAACCTGCATTCATCTCAGGGAATGAACTAACTATCGTTGGTACCGAACGCCCTGAAAAATCCCTGAGCGAAATTATTGCCGAGCAAATGAACAGGATTTATTTCCCTGTTCAGTTGCATGATTTGAAGGCCAAAATCAAGTTTGTGCCGATTCGCGAAGAGGGACAGATGAAAGTGTTTGAAGCGAACGTCACGATGATGTATCTGAATCATCCGGGGTTTACCGTCGGCTACCGGCTTGAATACAATGGAAAAACTCTGGTCTACGTCAGTGACAATGAGCCTTTCGACCGCGAGGCTTCGGCGTCTCTGACAA
>CAYNRS010000231.1:0-4338 GCA_964399565.1 uncultured Ignavibacteriaceae bacterium | reverse complement strand
TTCTCGTGGCAGGACGTGACATTGGCAGTGTCTGTTGTATCGGCGTTCGGAGGGATTCTCATGTTTGCCCTTGTCCCAGACGGACCGCACCTCGTGAAGGGCGCGAAATTCAGCCTCAAAACACTTCCGGTCATCTTTAGGTCTCGAGGATTTCGCGATGCTGCATTCGGATACTTTGGCCACATGTGGGAATTGTACACCCTTTATGCGTTTGTTCCCGTGGTTCTCATGGCATACGTTTCGATTCACCCCTCAGAAAGCATCAACATATCCTTGTGGTCGTTTTGCATTATCGGTGCGGGGAGCATCGGCTGTGTCGTGGGAGGGTTAATCTCGAAAAAGACAGGCAGCGCGCGTGTTGCTTTCGCTCAGCTGCTTGCGTCTGCAAGCTGCTGTCTGTTATCTCCATTACTCTTTAACTCTTCAATCGAAGCCTTCCTTCTCTTCCTCCTCTTCTGGGGCGTTGTCGTCGTCGGGGATTCCCCGCAATACTCTGCCTTAGTAGGACTTAACGCTCCAAGAGAATATGTCGGTTCCGCTCTCACAATTATGAACAGCATTGGTTTTTCGATCACTATTGTCAGCATCCAATTCACAACGTTTCTTTCAAACTTCGTTCGTGCTGAATTCCTTTTGTCTTTCCTTTTCGTCGGACCTCTCCTTGGGCTGAAATTCTTGTGGCCCCTTGTTCGAGGACATCGGGAAATGGCAATCACGGCTTCGGCCGAACCAACATGAACATGCGTGTGTCAGAAGGAGGAAGTACTGCATGAAACGTGACCCGAAAATCGATAAGTTGTGGTATGAGACATTGACGCAAACCGAGAAAAGTCCTCATCGAATGTTTCACTTGCTTGGCATGCTTCCGTCCAACCCGCGGTGCAAGCTTTGCAATGCTCCTTTTCGAGGTCTAGGGTCAGTCGTGATGAAGCTCTTCCTCAAGAAAAGCCAATCCCCCAAGAACCCTCAGTTCTGCGATCGTTGTATGACCAATGCGCATCCCGGTGGGGCGGAAATCGAACTGACCATGTTGTTTGCCGACGCAAGAGGTTCCACAGCGCTTGCCGAAAATATGAGCGCGTCAGAATTCACACGACTGATGAATCGTTTTTACGATGTCGCAACCGATGTTCTGGTAAAAACCGATGCATTGATCGACAAACTCGTCGGTGACGAAGTGATAGGCCTCTATGTGCCAGGCTACGCCGGCCCTGACCATCCGCAGAAAGCCATCAAAGCGGCACAACAACTTCTCCTTGCGACGGGTCACGGTGGTTCAAGCGAGCCATGGCTTCCTGTCGGCGTGGGTGTTCACACCGGAGTCGCGTATGTCGGAGCCGTGGGAGGTAAAGATGGCCTTGTCGCCGACATTACAGCATTGGGAGATAACGTGAACATTACCGCACGGCTGGCATCGAAAGCGGGACAGGGAGAGATTCTCATAAGCGAGGCGGCCTCGGCAGCAGTTGGACTGAATCAGATGAATTTGGAACAACGTCAACTTGAATTGAAGGGCAAGAAGGAACGCGTCGGCGTCAGGGTGATGCGGGCAGGAAATTTTTAACGAGGAGGCCAAGATGCAAAAAGTAAACGTCATACAGAGATTTAGCCTCTTTCAGGATCACTGGAGTCCTAAGATTGTCGGCGAGTTGAACGGACAGTATGTCAAGCTCGTGAAATTCACCGGTCCTTTCGTCTGGCACCATCATGACACAGAGGATGAGTTGTTTCTCACCGTCAAAGGCAAGTTTACGATGAAGCTCAAGGACGGAGACGTTGATGTGGAGGAAGGAGAACTCATCATCATTCCTCGCGGCGTTGAACACTGCCCCGTTGCCGATGAAGAAGCACACGTTTTGCTGTTCGAACCAAAATCCACTCTGAATACTGGAAATGTGAAGAACGAGAGGACGAAAGAGAAGCTGGGGTGGATCTGATAGTTCGAGCCTTAGTACGCCGACCTCCTTGTTTTCCCTTTTCTGTAAGGGGAAAAACAAATTGGGTCGGGGGTGAAAATTATCGAAAGTTGCGGTTTCTCGCTCTTACCAGCTTCGTTTTTTCCTCCATGTGTGCGCAAACAGGAACCCTCACCGGTATCGTCCGGGATGTAGACACACGAAATGCGATCATCGGCGCTTCGGTTCGTGTCATCGGAAGCTCCCTCGGTGTGTCCTCATCGACAGACGGAAGTTTTACGTTGAAGGGGATTCCCGCCGGCGAACATACTGTCCGAGTTTCCCATGTAGCCTACCAGGAGGTTCGTCTCGACATTGCCATTTATCCCGATGAGACAACCCATATTGAGTTTTTCATGCATCCCGTCGATATCGAAGAATCCGAGGTCGTTGTGACGGGAACGCGCACGACGCATAACATCGCCGATGTTCCTGTCCGCATCGAGGCGATTCCGCAGGAAGAAATCGAAGAAAAAGTATTGATGACGCCATCGAATGTGGCAATGCTTCTCAACGAGTCCACAGGGGCTCGTGTGCAAACTACTTCAAGCACAAGTGGAGCGCTCAATGTTCGCATCCAGGGCTTGAGCGGTCGTTATACTCAGGTTTTGCTGGACGGCATTCCGAGTTTCGGAGGAATGGCGGGGGGATTTGGTCTCACACAACTTGTGCCGCTCAATCTCAGACAGGTTGAAATGGTGAAAGGCGCAGGGTCAGCACTGTATGGACCGGATGCAATTGCCGGCATTGTGAACTTTCTCACGAAAGAACCTCGGGAAGATCTTGAAGCAACAGCGCTCCTCAACGGGACAACCCAAAAAGGTTTTGACGCAGGGGCATTTGCGGGTGAGGAATTTGACAACATAGGATTCACCATCTTTGTCAGCAAGAACGTTCAAGGAAGCTACGACGTTGATGGGGACTATTTCGCAGACATACCAAAGTATGACAAATTCTCAGTAGCGCCCAAGATGAGGTACGGAATAAGTGAGAATCTTCAGCTCGGGATTAGTCTTGGGTATCTTTCAGAAGAGAGAGTCGGCGGTTTGGTTGAGGGTGGCAGTTTCGTCCCGGCAGGTTCGGCAAAGCCATATCTTGAAAGGATCAACATTGCGCGCAAAGATGTTTCGGGCCACCTGGAATGGAAAATTGATCCGACAAGTTCTTTTGGCATGAAGATTGCGATGATGTCCCTTGACCGCAACGACGTATTTGGATTATCGCTGTTTGATGCAACACAGAACGTTGTTTATGGAGAGGCGGAATTTATTTCGGAACAGGAAGGCCATCAATTTGTAGCTGGAGCAGTCCTGCACTCGGATAATTTGAACGACCACACGACAGGTACGCTCTATAAAAAGGACTATTCATTCGGCGTGCCGGGCCTGTTCCTTCAGGACGAAATCAAATTATCGGACCAATGGATACTTCTTCTGAGTGGCAGAGCCGACTTCCACAACCGCTTCGGCACGTTCCTCACGCCTCGAGCTTCCATCATGCATAAACCTTCGCCGGAATTGACGTTGCGCGCTGGTTTCGGGGGCGGATTCAAAGCTCCGACCGTCTTCGTCGAAGAGAGTGAGCTGTTGGGATATCAAAACACGCGCATTGTACCTGATGTGAAAGCAGAAAAGGCCACGAGCGCTTCATTCGACATCAACTGGAAAACAATCTTCGAACAAGTCGCGATTTCTGTAAATTGTGCGCTCTACACAACCCTCATCAACAATGCGCTCATTGCAGACGATGACTCGCTTGCAAGTCAACGCGTCTTTTTGCGAAATGCAACGGGGAGGACATACACGCGCGGCGGCGAAGTGTTGTTCAAGATTTCCTACGAGGATGTGAAGCTTACTACCGGTTATACTTATACCTATGCGACTCAGGAGGATTTTGCAAAAAGCGAAGAGCTGGAACTTAATCCCCGACATTCATTCGGCGCAGTGGCTGTGTGGGAAGATCATAAACAAGGATGGAAGGTTGGGTTGGAATCTTATTGGACGGGAAGGCAGAGATTGGAGAGAAATCCCTATCGTAAGGAGTCCCTGAGTTATTGGAACTTTGGTGCTATCGCAGAGAAATCCTTCGGCATATTTCGTATCTTTGTGAACTTCGAGAACATTTTTGACACACGCCAGACACGTTTTGAACGCATCTTCACAGGTACTCCGGAGGTCGGTGCATTTACGAAATTGCCTATTTATGCCCCGTTGGAAGGTCGTGTAATTAATGGAGGTGTACGTGTTGTCCTTTAATCCGGTGGTTCGCTTTCCCCTCCTTGGAAAAGGAGGGGCCCCAGCTTCTTCATAGCTGGGGAGGTCGAGACGCTACAATGAAAAAATTTACGCTCAAACCTCTTCCCGGTGAGAACCTCCACCTCGTT
>CAYNRS010000230.1:0-4341 GCA_964399565.1 uncultured Ignavibacteriaceae bacterium | reverse complement strand
CATGTTCTTCGACCATACGATAGTCCGCGGCTTCCAGCTCTTTGTCAAGAAATGCTGAGATCAGATTTTGGAGATACTGGTGTTTCATATGCGCTCCCGAAAATATTCTTTTAGAAGAGTTCGCATCTCTTCTCGAGCACGAAAAATCCGGGACTTCACTGCCTGCAACGAAATCCTCAACGTCTTCGCGATCTCGTCATACGTTAAGTCCTCATATTCTCTTAGAATGAGGACACTCCTGTGAGATGGCCGGAGTTTGCGCAATGCTCGGGAAATAACATCCTTCCTTTCACTTTCAAGGAGAGAGTCCGAGGGAGTCTGAATCTTTCCCGAAAGTTGCTGCTTTTCTTCAACCTGCTCCTCGGAAAAGGAATGCAGTGAAAACACCCGTTTAATTTTTCGCCGCCGGATCTCATCAATGCAGAGGTTTACGGCAATCCGGTACAACCATGAATAGAAGGAGGCATCGAACTCAAACTTTGCAAGCGAGCGATAGGCCCGAATGAATACTTCCTGCGACAAGTCTTCGACGACTTCCCTCCCCCCCAGGGTGAGATAGATAATATTGGCCACCTGTCGCTGGTAGCGCCGGATGAGTTCTTCAAAGGCCTTCTCGTCGCCGGCTTGAAAGGCGCGAACAAGCGTAAAATCGTCTGGAGATTGTTTCACGTCTTTCTATCGCTAAAAACGAACAAGACGAGGAAAAGTTTCCTCGCCGGGGATCAAAGGTGAACACGAAAGAATACACGAAAGCCCAATCCTGTGGCGCAGAATTGGGCTTCGTTCTGGGTTTTCAGACCTGTTAATCGCTAATTCCTTCAATAATCCCTCCTCCGATCAAATCCTCATTGTCGTAAAACACGACGGATTGGCCCGGAGTGATGGCTCGTTTCGGGCGGTCGAAAACAACGCGGGTTCTCCCGCTTTCAAGGAAAATTGTCGCCGGCTCAGGTGAGTCCTTGTATCTCACCATCACGCCGGCACGAATTGACGATCCATCCTGCGGAGGATTCACCCAGTTTGTTTGACAGGCGAACAGCGTTGAATGCAGCAGTTCTTTCTCCTCTCCGATGTGGATTGTATTCGACTCTGCTTGTATTTCTGTAACGTACATCCTTCTGCCGTACGCTCCGATACCCTTTCGCTGGCCAATCGTATAAAACGGATACCCGTGGTGTGTCCCCACAACCCTTCCGTCCCGAACAATGTTGCCGTCGAGAATATCGATATTTGCGCGATCTGCCCGCTCTTTCAGAAAGCGTGAGTAATCGTTGTCGGCAACAAAACAAATCTCATAGCTTTCTTCCTTATTGGCAGTACGCAGGCCCAACCCTTGAGCTATCTCTCTCACCTCGGGCTTGCTTTTTTCTCCAAGAGGAAAAAGCGTCCTGTTCAACCCATCCTGGGGAACCGCCCATAAGGCATAGGACTGGTCTTTTTGAATAAAAATTGCACGTGAGATAACGTAGCGGCTTCGGGACGCATCATATCTCAACCTTGCGTAATGGCCCGTCGCGATGTAGTCCGCTCCCAGGACGTCAGCTTTTTTCAGAAGTTCACCCCACTTGATGTCACGATTGCACATCACACACGGGTTGGGCGTTCTCCCTTTGAAATATTCGCCGACAAAATAGTCGACAACGTGATTTCCGAATTCCTTCCGAAAATCGATCACATAGTGCGGAATTCCCAGTTTTGAAGCGACAAGTCGGGCGTCATGAACTGCGCCCAATCCGCAGCAGCTCGATTCGTTGGCAACATTTCCTCCAACATCGTCAAAATCATAGGTCTTCATCGTCACACCAATAACATCGTAACCCTGTTCAAGCAACAGAGCCGCGGCTACTGATGAATCAACGCCCCCGCTCATCGCGACGAGGACTCTCTTGCTTCGCATGTCATTCTTCATGAAAGACAAGATACGGAAAAAACTCCCGCAAAGGAAGTGGAGCTTCCATTTGGGGTCACTCCTTCGAACCAATGTGAACCTTGCTCTTCACATACTTGTCTGCCCACTCGAGCATTTCAGCCAGAACATGAAGGTTTGACTCCCGCGCTGAATATCCATGAGACTCGAACGGCAACATGACAAGTCGTGCTGTTCCGCCGTTGCCTTTGATTGCTTCAAAGAGTCGCTGAGATTGTATGGGAAACGTCCCCGAATTATTGTCCGCCTCACCATGAATCAACAGAATTGGTTCATTGATCTTGTGCGCAAAAGTGAAGGGGGAAACCTTCATGTAGGTATCCGTAGCCTCCCAGAAACTGCGTCGTTCGCTTTGGAAACCAAAGGGAGTCAGAGATCGGTTGTAGGCACCGCTGCGCGCAATGCCTGCGGCAAAGAGATCGGAATGGGCAAGCAAGTTTGCAGTCATGAAGGCACCATAGCTGTGCCCCGACACAGCCACTCGATTCCTGTCAATGACGCCCATATCATCGAGTTTATCAATGGCTGACTTGGCCGAAGAAACAATTTGTTCAACAAAAGTATTGTTCATTGTTTCGGGGTCGCCGATCACAGGCATCGTCGCGTCCATAAGCACCGCATAACCTTGCGTCACAAAAAAGATTGGAGACGCTCCTCTGAGGAAGGTGAATGCATTGGGAGAACCCCGAACCTGCCCCGCCGTACCTGGATCAGAATATTCGAGTGGATATGCCCAGACCAAGCAAGGTAATCTCGTCCCTTGACGATAACCGGGCGGGAGATAGAGTGTTCCCGAAAGATCCACTCCGTCGGGACGTTTGTACTTCACCAACTCTTTCTTCATGCCTGCGAGTTGAGGCGCAGGGTCTTTGAACTCAGTTAACGCTACCCTTTTATTATTCTCCAGGTCGACTGCAAAGTAGTTGGGCGGAGCGGTTTTGCTTTCATATCGGGTGAGAATTCTCGACCGGGAATTCTTAACAAAAGAGGCAAACTGCTCTACTGAAGTTTCACCGCAACGAAATAGCCGCTCAGACAGCGACGTTTCCAGATTGACTTTATCTAAAAACGGTCTGTCTCCTTGCTCCGTAGCTCCGCGCCCGACGAAATAAACCCAAGGGCCTTCCTGAATCGCCACCCTTTCGCCGTTTTCTCTTGTCTCATAGACCGGCCTCCCTGGGTCTTTATAAGAGTCGTTGACGCTTAAATCAAAAAGTTTTTTTGAATCCCCCGGATGAGCAAGGTCGAGGGTGTACGTTGTCCTCCACCGCCTTTCTCTGTCGTACTCCGAGTAGAGAGCCTTATCCTGGTTTCCAGTCCAATCGAATCCGGAGAACCGGTGAACAACTCTAAATACTTCATTAGGCTGATGTGCAAACGGCGCTTCCAAACTCATGATCCTATCACGGTGAGAGACTTTTTTTACAGGATCGCCGCCGTCCAATGCTTCCGTCCATATCAGACGGTCTGCACGCAACGGTTGCCATTGCACGTTTCGCGGGCCGAGGGGGACGCCCTGCGGAGGTATTTCATCCGAAATAGGCATATCAGCTATTGTTTTCACCATATTTCCTTTTGCATCCCACACTTCCACAGAACGCGTAAAATAGAACGAGGGAACTCTGTAGGAAAAAGGGCGTCGGAGTTTGGTTAACAAGAGAAATTTCTCGTTTGCAGAAAACCCCGCGGAAGAATAGAGTCCAGGATTACCCAGTTTGATGACAGCCCCCGTATTGACGTTGACAACGGCAAGCTGACTTGTCGCATAGTATTCGAATAAGTCCTCGTCATGGGGGCTCTTCAACAGATCCTGAAAGGTTGCCATTCGCGATACTTTTCCCGCCGTCTCGTCAATAATAGGTCCCATTGGAACACTTCGTGGTTGGGGAGGTTTGGCGCGGCCATCGGGAACTACGTGCACAAGCAGTCGAGAATGATCCTGCAACCATTCGAAAGGGGCATCGAGAACGTCTGTCACACGAATCCCTTTTACAGCTCGAGCTTTACCTGTTGAAACATCCGCAACCCATAATTCAACGCCGTCAGATAAGTCTCTTGTAAAAGCAATCTTCTTTCCGTCATAGGACCATACTGGAAGGCCAATATCTGAGTTCGCCGGCACGGCAACTTTCACAGTTTTGTTTTCATCGATCCATTTGACTGTCATGCCCGTGTATTGAGTAAGCCTTTGTCGTGCTCCGAGAACCGGATTTATTCGTAATCCGCCAAGACGGACGATCGGTTGACTGACAAATGCAATTGATGGGTGATTCTTGTAGTCAACGAGGAGCATCGCGTCCCGTCGAGGACTCACAAGGACTATAGGCGTTGGCGAGGCATCGAGGATCTCGATAACCTCCTTTGGTGGTTCTTTATACTTTGTCTGCCCAAAGAGCGAAAAGAAAGGGCCACAT
>CAYNRS010000229.1:0-4388 GCA_964399565.1 uncultured Ignavibacteriaceae bacterium | reverse complement strand
CACCCGTGACGTACATGTTTCGGTGTACAACATCCTGCCAGACCGTTTTCATTGCGTGGAGATATCCTTCGTCGCCGGTAAGAGCGGCAACGTCCGCCGCACCGGTGTAGAGATACATTGCACGCACGGCGTGTCCTGTGATTTCTTTCTGATGCTTGACGGGGGCATAATCCTGCCAGTATTCAGCCGTCCCCCAACGTGTGTTGTTCGTGTATCCTCGCCCGCGCTGTTGCAGGTACCAGTCTGCGAGTTTCAGGTAGCGGTCGTCCCCGGTCGTGCTGAACAGCTTCACAAGAGCCAGCTCAATTTCCTGATGTCCGCTGATCCAATATTTGTTCTGCAAACGAAAAGTCGAATCGATATGGTTGGCAAGACGAACAGCCACATCGAGAAGTTTACGTTTTCCCGTGGCATCATAATACGCAACAGCTGCTTCGATCAAATGTCCGGCACAGTAGTCTTCGTGCATCGGAATATTCGTCCAACGTTTGTCGAGCCCGGTGAGCGTATAGTACGTGTTCAAGTAACCGTCGGGGAGCTGGGCGGCCGCGATTTTGTCTATCCATTCGTCGGCTTTTTTCTCCAGTTCGACGTTGGAATGTGTTCGCAATGAATAGGCTATTGCCTCCAAGGCTTTGTAAACATCGCTGTCATCGTAGTAAATGCCCTCGTGTTTTTCGCCCGTTTTCCTTGCGACTTTTTCAAAGTTGCGTATGCGAGGCGTTTTTACTTCAGTTTGGTAGATACACGCCTGAAGTGTTGCAGTGGCCACTTTGTCCATCTTCGGCTTCCAGAAACTATCGGTAACTGTGACTTGTGAAAAGTTGACCCCCTGCATCTTTTGGAAAGGCGTTTGTCCGAGGGAGACAGTCGATAAAAGGGAAATCATCATTGCGACAAAGGCTTTTGCGTTTTTCATGGGATACCTTTCAGAGAGAGATCAGAGAGTGAAGAACCATGAGGTGAAAGGTAAAGCAAGAAAATCTCTGATTCCAGGAGCAATCACTGACGACAAAAAGTGACCAAAACGGAAAAGCCTTGTTCGATGCAAAACAGGCTCTTGCCTTTCCTCGGAACTTTTCTCAACTTCCATCGTTTATCCACCACACTTCTTTGTAGGCGATCTACAGCTTCGTAGGGTCGGTTCAATTCGGTTCACATAATCCAGGAGGTCTCATGACAACACGTTGGGTCGTCGTGATTGCCGTCTTTTTGCTGATTTCCGCAGGAGCATTGGCACAGATTGCTCCCGTGGCCGGTATGCGGGACAACACGCCAGCCGTGCACGCTTTCACCAATGCGCGCATCGTGGTTTCACCGGGAAAAATTCTTGCCAAAGGAACTCTTGTGGTTCGCAACGGAACAATTGAATCCGTCGGCGAAAACGTTTCCGTTCCTGCCGATGCACGCGTCTGGAATATGGAAAGAATGACGCTGTATCCCGGCTTCATCGACCTTGCCTCTGACTACGGGATGCCGAAGCCGCCAGAGCCTGCAGCCCCGGGTGGCGGGTTTGGTCAGCAACAACAGCCACAACAACCGGAGCGACCTAAAGGAGCGGCTCATTGGAATCCACGGATGAAAGCCGACTTTGATGCTTCAGAAGAATTTCAGTTCGATGACAAGGCGGCTGAAAAATTACGATCACAAGGATTTACGCTTGTTCTTGCAACTCCGCAACGTGGGATCTTCCGGGGGCAAAGTGCTTTGGTCAACCTTGGGGAGGGCTCGGCAAGTGACCTTGTGGTTAAGCGGAAAGTCGCTCAGACGGTTTCCTTCGAGCAAGGCCAGGGTTTTGGGGGACCATATCCAGGGTCGCTCATGGGCTTGATTGCCTTTATCCGACAATCCTGGAATGACGCCGATTGGTATCGCAAAGCATGGGATTCATACAACAAAAATGCGAATCAAAAGCGGCCGGAGACAAACACAGCCCTGGCAGTCCTCGCCGATGGATTGCAGGGGCGACAGCCCGTTGTCATGGATGCGTCGAATGATATGAATTTCCTTCGTCAGGCAAAGATCGCAAAGGAATTCAGCCTGAACATGTGGATTCGCGGAAGCGGCGAAGAATACCGCCGGCTGGATGCAGTGAAAGCAACGAAGATTCCTGTTATTGTCACGTTGAATTTTCCGGAGACCCCGAGCGTTGAAGTCCCTGAAGAGGCCCTGAACGTCTCATTGGAGGACTTGAGGCACTGGGACGCAGCTCCCGAGAATGCTGGCCGACTGGAAAAAGCCGGTGTGACCATTACCCTGAGTTCGGCGCAACTGAAAGACGCGGGAACATTCCTCGCGGCGGCACGAAAAGCAGTGGAACGCGGGTTGAGTGCAAACGCCGCTCTGACGGCTTTGACAACAACGCCCGCGCGATTGGCCGGTGTTGAAAACCTCTTTGGATCCCTGGAAAAAGGAAAGGCCGCAAATATTATTGTTACTGATGGAGACGTTTTTTCGGAAAAAACGAAAATACGCGAAGTATGGATCGACGGAAAACAGTATGAAGTCAAGGCGCCGCCCACCGCCGAAGTGCGAGGCACGTGGGACCTGAAGGTCTCGGCAGACCCGGATCAGTCAGGTGTACTCACGTTGCGCGGCGAAGTGGATAAGCCAACCGGAGAAATCCGCTGGCGAGGAAAAGATTTGCGGCTCGCTTCGGTCTCTTATTCCGCGGGAAGAGTTGCGTTCAGCATAATGACTGACTCCATCGGCTGGCCTGGAACGATGACCATGTCTGGAACAGTGAGTACATCGGAAGTGTTTGGCGTCGGGAGCAGGCCGGACGGCGCGTCATTTTCCTGGAGCGCAACACGGAAAGAACCGCCAAAGGCGGAGCCCGACACCGCAAAGCCAAAGGAAATAAAGATGGCTTCTTTCCCGGAAGTTTCTCCTCCCGGCGAGTACGGCAGGATGAAACCTCCAGATCAGCCGCAATTTGTGTTTGTCAAGAATGCAACGATCTGGACGCAGGGAAATCCCGGAAAGCTCGAAAACGCAGATATGATTGTCCGGCAAGGAAAGATTACGCAAGTAGGCAAGAATCTCGCCGCACCGTCCAATGCCGTTACGATCAATGCAACAGGAAAACACGTGACTCCTGGGATGATCGACTGTCATTCTCATACGGCGGCGGCAAGCATCAACGAAGGGAGTCAGTCAATAACGTGCGAGACACGCATAGAAGATGTTCTTGAGAGCGATGACATCTGGATCTATCGTCAATTGGCAGGCGGGACGACGGCAGCAAACATTCTCCATGGATCGGCAAATCCCATTGGCGGACAAAACGCTGTGGTAAAATGGCGCTGGGGTTCATTGGCAGACGAACTGCTCATGCAAGGTGCTCCTCCCGGTGTGAAGTTTGCGCTCGGTGAAAACGTGAAGCAGAGTAATTTCCTTCCCGGCGGGAGGCCGTCAACGCGTTACCCGCAAACACGGATGGGTGTGGAACAGCTCATTCGTGACCGTTTCAAGGCTTCTCTTGACTACGAACGCGATTGGAAAGAATGGGAAAAAGACAAATCAAAAATTCCTCCGCGCAAGGATCTTGAACTTGATGCGATTCTCGAAATGGTCAAGGGAAAACGCTTGATTCACTCGCACAGTTATCGTCAGGATGAAATTCTCATGCTCATCCGTGTATGCGAGGATTTCGGTATAAAGATTGCGACGTTTCAGCATGTGCTGGAAGGCTACAAAGTTGCCGAGGCAATTGCCAGGCATGGTGCCGGAGCCTCTTCGTTCAGCGATTGGTGGGCGTACAAAATAGAAGCATGGGATGCCATTCCGGGCAACGGCCCTCTCATGCATGAACAGGGAGTCGTTGTGTCATACAACTCCGACAACAGCCAGCTCGCATCACGCCTGAACTGGGAAGCTTCGAAGGCTGTGAAGTTTGGACTTTCAGAGGAAGAAGCGCTCAAATTCGTCACCATCAATCCAGCGAAGCAATTGAAGATTGACGACAGAACCGGTTCGCTGGAAGCGGGCAAAGATGCCGACTTTGTGGTCTGGAGCGGGAACCCGCTTTCCGTGTATTCAAAATGCGAACAAACGTGGGTGGATGGAAAGAAATACTTCGACTTAGAGGAAGACCAACAAATGCGCGAACAAATACAAAAAGAGCGCGCAACCCTCGTTCAGAAAATCATTGAAAGCAAGCGCGGCGCTACACCACCCGCAGCCACAGCATCGGCTCCGGCAAGGTTCCGCAGGCCAAATGAATTCAGACTTCAATCGTGCATGGAGGGCTTTGACAATGAATAAGAGAAAAAATGTTGCGCTGACGATGATACTGTTCAGTGTTTTGTCGCTTTCCTTCACACTCGCGTCTGATCCTGCTGTCTCTTATACACATCTCCGAGCCCACGAGACTAGGCATGATCTCG
>CAYNRS010000228.1:0-4400 GCA_964399565.1 uncultured Ignavibacteriaceae bacterium | reverse complement strand
GCATTTTGCAGCGGCACAATCGGTCGTAAAACACGTCGAAGAATGTGCCCGGGCAAAGAAGAACATCGTCATTGGCACGACGGGGTGGTCGAAAGATATGGGGAAAGTGTGGTCCATCGTCCAGGCGCAGAACATTGGGTTGGTTCATTCGACGAATTTTTCCGTCGGCGTCAACGTCTTCTTTCATCTGCTGAAGCTTTCTGCAAAATCATTCGAACGTTTTCCGGAGTACGATGTCTTTGTGCAGGAGATTCACCACAAGGATAAGGTTGACAGTCCGAGTGGAACTGCGCTGACGGCTGCAGAAATCATCATGCACAACATCAGGCGGAAGAAAGAATTGCTCATTACACCGCCTGCGGGAACCATCAAACCGGAACAGTTGCATGTGTCCTCAACACGGGCAGGGAGTGTAGTCGGGAAGCATTCAGTCACATTTGACTCCTCGGCTGATAGCATTGAGCTGACGCATACTGCAAAGAACCGCTCAGGGTTTGCATTCGGCGCGCTGCTGGCTGCGGATTGGATACGCGGCAAACAGGGAATCTTCACGATGGAAGACGTACTAGCTGATATAGTACAATAAAATTATGGCATTAAAAGAGAAATTCCGTGGAACGGGAACAGCACTCGTGACACCGTTTAAGAAGGACGGTTCACTGGATGGAGACGCACTTCGTCGGTTGGTCGACTTTCAGGTCAAAGGCGGCGTTGAAGCCCTCGTGCCCGTCGGGACGACTGGTGAGAACCCGACACTGAGCCTTGAGGAGCAACATAAAGTCGTGGATATTGTGCTTGAGCAGTCCGGAAGCCGTGTGAAAATCTTCGCCGGCGCCGGAAGCAACGACACACAAAAAGCAGTCGAGCTTGCCCGCCACGCCAAAGCTTCCGGGGCAGATGCAGCCCTTGTCGTCGGGCCGTATTACAACAAACCGACACAAGAAGGTTATTTCCGTCATTATCGGACCATCGCAGAGACGGCGGATTTTCCCATCGTTGTATACAACGTCCCAGGCCGCACAGGCGGCAATATTGAAGCTTCCACGGTTCTACGCATGGCTGAAGAAATAGAGAACGTTGTGGCAGTCAAGGAAGCCTCGGGTAACATGGGGCAGATTATGGAGATTGCTCGAAATAAACCCCCGGAATTCTCGCTCCTTTCTGGGGACGATGCGTACACCCTGCCGTTGATGTCTGTCGGGGGAGACGGCTGCATCTCCGTCGTTGCTAACGAAACTCCTCGTGAGTTTTCTGAACTCGTTCGTTTCTGTTTGGACAGAAAGTGGGATCAAGCCCTCAACCTCCACAACAAGCTCCTGCCTTTGATGAACGCCAATTTCCTTGAATCGAACCCTATCCCTGTAAAAGCAGCACTGGCGATGATGGGAATGATTGAGGAATCCTACCGGCTGCCAATGGTGCCTCTCACAGAAAAGAACAGGGATAAGTTGAAGCAAATCCTCGCCGAGTTGAAGCTTGTATGACGCTCAACAAGCAGATCGAGAGGTTTTTTTCTCAGGATTCTTTTTCTTTGGACAAAAAGGATGCTTTGCGCGCTTTCAACGAGCTGAAGTTTTTTCTCAACACAGGTGAAGTGCGGGCCGCACAACCCTCAAATGCGTCGGGAGAATCTACCGGGTGGATCGTTCATGAATGGGTAAAAAAGGGCATTCTCCTCGGATTCAGACTTGGCGAGCTGACGGATGTGTCTATCGACGACCGTTTTCGCTATTTTGACAAGAATACTCTGCCGCTAAAACGTATGACTCTCGAGAGCGAGATTCGTGTCGTGCCGGGGGGATCAAGCATACGCGACGGTTCATTCATTGCAAAGGGAGTTGTGATTATGCCTCCTGCGTACATCAACGTCGGGGCATTTGTCGACGAAGGTACGCTGATTGATTCTCATGTTCTCGTTGGTTCGTGTGCTCAAATAGGAAGACGCGTCCATTTGAGCGCCGGCGTTCAAATTGGCGGTGTTCTCGAACCCGTCGGGGCGGTTCCCGTTGTGATTGAAGATGATGTCATGGTTGGCGGAAATTGCGGCATTTATGAGGGAACCATCGTGAAGAAAACATCGGTGATAGGCGCCGGCGTAGTGCTTACAGGGTCAACTCCTGTGTACGACCTGCCGAGGAAGAGCGTGTATAGACGAACAAAGGAAACTCCGCTCGTGATTCCAGAGGGTGCTGTCGTCGTACAGGGCAGCCGTCATATCGATGACGCTTTCGCTAAAATGCATCACCTCGCTCTTTATACACCCGTGATCATTAAATACCGCGATGAATCCACGGATACTGCCACCGCTATGGAAGAATCGCTCCGATGAAGCGAATCCTGATTTGCGGGAGCAACGGCCTTCTGGGACAGCGGCTGGCACTCATGCTGAGCACACAAACGGAATTCGAAGTCTTAAACACGTCATATCACCGGTCCTTCGTTTTCGACCCTCAATTATTCGATTACACTCAGCTTGATATCACAAAAAAGAGTGACGCCAAAAGCCTCATCTCCAGTTTTCACCCTGACGTCATTTTTAATGCGGCGGCCACAACGAATGTTGATTGGTGTGAATCTCACAGAGACCAAGCCTGGAAAGTTAATGTCGTAGGCGTAGAGAACCTGCTCGAAGCAACGCGAAAAGTCGGCGCAAGACTTATCCATGTATCAACGGATTATGTTTTCGACGGGAAACACGGACCCTACAAAGAAGATGATGCGCCGAATCCCATAAGCTACTATGGCAAAACAAAGCTGGCAGGTGAAAACGCAATCCGCATTTCAGGTGTCCCGTCTGCCATTGTGCGGACGATTGTTGTGTACGGGAATATGATTGGCAAGCGAGGGAACTTTGCTCTCTGGGTCATCGGTAACCTCCGGTCGGGCCAGCCTATCCGATGTGCTGTTGACCAAGTCAGCAGCCCGACGTACGTCGGAGACCTTGCGAGCGGCCTTATCCGCATTTTCGAACTCGACCGGGACGGGATCTACCACATTTGCGGAGCCGAACAGATGAGCAGATACGACTTTGCAAGGAAAATTGCGGATATTTTCAGCCTTGATGGCTCACTTATCCAACCCGTAAGAACAGCTGAATTGAAGCAGCCAGCGCCAAGACCACTCGTTACGGGATTCGTGACAACAAAAGCTGAGGAAGAACTCGGCTGGAACCCGATAGATGCGACGAAGGGACTTACGTTGCTCAAACAGGACCTCCAGACCGCAAGAAAGAACTGAAATGGACCTTGTACTCGCAATCGTTAGCGGTTTGACCCTTGGTTGTCTTCACGCATTCGACGCAGACCACGTCATTGCTGTGTCAACATTTGCTGCAAAGAATCCTCAACCCCGAAAAGCTGCCATGCTGGGAATAAGCTGGGGGCTCGGACACACAGCAACAGTTTTTGTTCTTGGACTTGCTTCGTTGGCCTTCAGGTTCGTTGTTTCTCCGTTCGTCCAGTCTGTGGCTGAGATTGCCATTGGCATTCTCCTTGTTGGCGTGGGAAGCTGGGCGCTTGCCGGAGTGTTTCGGACTAAAAACATTCACATCCACAAACACGAACACGACGGCCTTGAGCACGTACATTTTCACTCACACAGGAAGTCCGAGAGCCACGGTCATACGCACTCAATGTTTCTCATAGGGGCAACTCATGGATTTGCAGGGACAGCCGCGGTTATGGTTGTCGTACCGATTGCGTTGACGCAAAACTTTGTTACTGCCGGCCTCTATCTTCTGCTGTTTTGTACCGGAACAATTGCGGCAATGACGGTAATCGCATATCTCATAGGCGTCGCGGCTCAACAGTTCCGATCGAAGGACACCCTGGCGGTGTTTCAGGGCCTTGCTGGATTCGTCAGCATCTGCACCGGGCTGTTATGGATCGGCCAAAGGATTTGAGATCTTCAAATTGTTGGCGCTGTATCGCGTGGACACTCCTGATTGCCGTCGTTATTCTCGGAGGATGCGCTCCCAGCAGGTATGCCGGAACCTCCTCCCAGATTCTTCGAGTCATGACGTTCAATATTCATCATGGCGAAGGAACCGACGGAAAAGTCAATGTTGAACGAATTGCTGAGTTAATCCTCGACTCGAAAGCCGACCTCGTTGCGCTCCAGGAAGTCGACCGCGGCGTCGAACGGTCGGGAAGACTCGATATCATAACAAAACTCTCAGACCTGACAGGTATGACGTACGCGTTCGGAAAAAATATTGATTACCTGGGTGGCGATTACGGAAACGGAGCATTGACCCGGTTCCCCATCATTGCTGAAAAGAATCTCCGATACACAAACTCAAATGAGGAACAACGTGGGATGCTTCAACTTGTCATTGAGGCATTTGGAAATGAAATTGTGTTTATGAACACTCAACTTGACGCTGGAGGAGAAGACTCGAC
>CAYNRS010000227.1:0-4408 GCA_964399565.1 uncultured Ignavibacteriaceae bacterium | reverse complement strand
TAGAAAAAAAGGTCGCCGCCGGTCGTGTACGAAGTGGCCGTTGTTCGGATGCCGAATTCGGCGACAGATGTGGACGCCTCGTTGACTCCCTGGGACTTTGGAATGCGACGCTGACGAAAACTGCTTGCGGAGATAACCGTCGAAAGGAACAATCTGTCGGTAAAAAGCCTGCTCATCTCAAACGCAAAAGCGTTTGTCGACCACGAGTATTCCGGTTCAAGGGGATTGGTCGATCGCAAGTCATCGTTGCTCAGAAAAGCCCTGGCGGAATACTTGCTTTCTGAGTCGGGACTCTTGTAGGTGAACTTCACCATGGCGTCATAGAAAGAAAGCGGCACGTCCTCCTTGAGAAATTTCCTGAAGCTTCTCGAGAACATTGATTTTCGGGCAGTGGCGATCCATTGCGTGTTTTCCAGGATTGGCGCTTCCAGAGTCATCTTCGATGAGAGGAAATTGACGTTCCCCGTTGCATTGACACCACTTGCATTACCATCCCTCGTCGTGATGCTGATTGCCGACGACAAACGGTTCCCGAATTCAGCCGGAAACGCACCAGTATAAACCTCCGCCGACTTGACGACGTCCGGGTCAAAAATGCTGAACAGGCCGAAGGCGTGGAATGGGTTGTAGATCTTCATTCCGTCCAGAAGGATCAGGTTCTGGTCGCCCGCTCCCCCGCGAACATAAAACTGCGAGTTCACATCGCTTGTCGACACAATGCCCGGCAAAATTTGAAGACTTCGCAAGACATCTTCCTGTGCGGTCATCGGCACCATTTTCAGTTCCTGTTTGCCCACGACATGTGTGCTCGTCCGTATCGCGGAGAGTTCGCGCTTCACCTCACCCGAAATGACAATTTCCTCCTTCTCGACGGGCTGGGGGTTGAGCTTGAAATTCACAACGATCGGGTCTGAACCGCGGACAATAACTTGTTTTATCTGACGGTCGTATCCGACTGCGGAAGCGGCCAACTCATACGTACCGTGAGGGACGGCGGGGATAAGAAAAAACCCTGAGATGTTCGAAGAGGCACCCCTCGTTGTGGTAAGAATCGTAACGTTAGCGTATGGAATGCGCTCTCCAGAGGCGCTGTCTGACACAATCCCGCGAACATCCGCGCTTTGGCTGTAAAGCGCGGGGACGGCAAGAACGGCGAGGAAGACGATGAGAGATCGGAGAAAAATCATAGCATGGGAAATTCAGGGGGCAGATATGTCTGGGACAATGAAAAGGGACAAAGATATTGAGGCGACGATTATGAGCCTTTTGTCATTTCGCCGCGGAATCTTGTAAGTTCAGTGTTTTTGCTTTGGCGGTATTGGGGGCCCTTCGAGGTTCACTTCCCTGTGGCGTCTCACAATGGAAGCAATCACTGAGATAGCCAGGACTCCGCCAACGACGCCGAGAGCAAATCCGATATGGATGGGAAAATAATCTGCGATAAGCATTTTGACTCCCACAAACGCCAGAATAAAGGCGAGCCCATGCTTCAAATAATGGAAGAGATCCATCAACCCCGCCAGTGCAAAGTACAGGGATCGAAGGCCGAGAATCGCAAAAACATTCGAAGTGTAGACAATGAACGGGTCGGTCGTTATAGCGAAAATAGCAGGAATAGAATCGAGGGCGAACACAAGGTCGGTCGTCTCGATGACCAGAAGAACAACCAACAGAAGTGTCCCATAGCGCCGGCCTTCAACCTTGATAAAAAATTTCTCTTCGTGGTATCCCGCTGTCACGGGGAAGAATTTCTTGAAGAATCTGACGATAATGTTTCGCTCCGGATGAACCTCGGCAGCTTCCTCCTGGAACAGCATCTTGATTCCCGTGAATACCAGGAATAATCCAAACACAAAGAGTATCCAATGGAATTTCTCAATGAGTGCCACTCCAATGAGAATGAGCGCCCCTCGCATAAGAAGAGCGCCAAGAATTCCCCAGAACAATACTTTATGCTGGTATCGAGGCGGGACTTTGAAGTAAGAAAAAATGACGAGAAAAACGAAGAGGTTGTCGACGCTCAGCGACTTCTCGATGAGATAGCCTGTGAGAAACTGTAGCGCCGACTCATGGCCGTACCAGGAATATACGCCGACGTTAAAAACCAGGGAAACGGCAATCCACACGCCGCTCCAGATGAGCGCTTCTTTGATGCTGACCTCGTGAGCCTTCCGGTGAAAGACGATGAGGTCCACCAGGAGCATGATGACAACGAAGACGTTGAACCCGACCCATAAAAGAACGCTTTGCATCTACACGGTCCGTTTCTTATTAAAGATTCCTGCCTTCCCCGGTGATGGTCCTCGATCCCGTCAAAGGCGGCAAATACAGCGTGAGGAGTTCTGTCAGAACTCTTCTCGAGGTCCTCTTACGACTGGCCGTTCCCGAGCGGCTTCTTCAGTACCTTGGCAAAAAATCTTATCGTAAAGAAGGCGATAATGCACCAGGCCGTAATCATGGTTACAAGAGCTAATGTGCTCATGGTCATTCTCCTATGAGGCCGATTGTTGTGCTCTCAGTTTCCAGGCGTTCCGGATCACGAGGGCAATTACGATAAAGGTCACCAGCAATAGTGTTCGAGTCAAATCAACGATAAACACAGGCGTCGGCGCACCATCGACAAACCAGCGGCTGTCTGCCACGCCGACGTGAAATATCTTACCGATAATACTTCCTCCATCAAGTGGCCAGCCATTTCCGCTGAACAGGCTTGTGAACGCCTCGTTCCAGTTTCCATTTAACGGACTTATCAACGTTCCAAGGAACACTGATACGAGAAACACAGGTGTAATGTATTTGATGACAAACTTGAATGCGTCGGGAATTCTAATGTCGGCTCCACGATTGATTTCTTCCCACCCCCTGTCTATGCCAAACACGTAGGCAAATGCGATAGCCTCGAACATCGCAAAGACGACAAGCGCGAAGGTTCCCGACCAGTCGTCGAATTCCGTATGCGCCCCGTAACCGTAGAAAAAGACGGTCCATAATCCAAGAACGAGAATGAGGACTCCCCAAATTCGAGCCGCGCGGGTCCGCTCCAGCTTGTATTCATCTTGTAGAAAGGCAAGCACGGGCTGACCCATGGCGAGCGAGCTGGTTATGCCGGCAAAAAACAGGAGGCTGAACCAGGCAATGCCCGCAAGCGCTGCAAGCATGGGCCCCCAATTCTGGAACAACGTCGGCATAACGCGAAATCCCATCGCCAACCCGACGTTGCCCGGGTTCTGGATCCATTCGAGGCCAAGATAGGCGGCCGCAATGGGGACAACAATGGAACCCCCGAGCACCACTTCGACAAACTCATTCATCCATCCTGCGGAAGCGGCATTCAATGCAATGTCTTCGTTTTCTTTCACGTATGCCGCGTAACAATGAATCGAACCCATTCCGACGGAAAGCGTGAAGAAGATTTGACCCGCCGCAGCCAGCCATACTTTGGGATTTGTAAGGGAATCGAATTGCGGTTCCCACAAGAAATTAAGTCCAAGCGTTGCATCATTCACAGCGCCCTGTTCGCCCGCATCGAGTGTCAGCGATCTGATTGCGAGGAAGATCCCAAAGAGAATAAGGAGGGGCATTCCGATCTTGCTGGCAATCTCGATTCCTTTTGCCAGGCCGCGTGAAAGAATCCATGTGTTGACCCCCAGGGTGAATAAGAAGAAGAATAACGCTTCAGGGGGAAAGTTGAAAAAGGATCCTGTCATTCCGACGTAGTCATTGAAAAAGTTGGAGACTTCCTGAGCGCTCTTTCCGGCGAAGGCGCCGGTCACGGAGTGCCAAACATAAGCGAGCGTCCAGGATTCTGTATAGCAATAGTAGGCAGCGACGGTCAGGTTCGTGAAAATCCCAAACACACCGACATACTTCCACCACTTGGATTTTCCAAGCACGTCCAACATGCCGGGAGTCGAATGGTGGCCGTATTTCCCGCCGTGGCGGCCGATCGCCCATTCGATCCATAGCAACGGAACACCCAT
Organism: uncultured Ignavibacteriaceae bacterium; assembly: GCA_964399565.1. GTDB lineage: Bacteria > Bacteroidota > Ignavibacteria > UBA10030 > UBA10030 > JACQPT01. Next base: position 428 of record CAYNRS010000227.1, on the reverse strand, counting down.
CAGGATAAAAGAAACAAGGTACGGGATGATAAATGCACCGCCGCCGTTCTGAACGGCCTGGGCAGGAAAACGAAGGAAATTGCCTAGTCCTACCGCATTACCGGCCATCGCAAGAACAAGCCCAACCCGCGTACCCCAGCCCTCTTTTTGCATGGACATGCTACCTCCGTAAAAGGTGATGGTTGGTATGTGAAAGCGAAGTGAACTTCAAACGCTGCAATTTACGACTTCCGATCAACAAGTGAAACTACTTTTTCGTCCAATAGAAATACAAGGGAATCGACACAACCAGGAGAATGATGCCAATAATCGCATTTCGCGTATCTTCGATGAACGTATTGACAATAAACCATCCTGCTATTGCAACGAACAACAGCGTTGCATACGGATACCCCCACGCCCTGTAAGGCCTTTCCGCATCGGGCATC
>CAYNRS010000226.1:0-4414 GCA_964399565.1 uncultured Ignavibacteriaceae bacterium | reverse complement strand
TTATAGGAATCTCCATCATTGACTGAAAGCTCTACGCCGCCCGACTGTGACATGGCTGCTCGAAACAGAGCGCCGACAAAACCAGGGCCATAAATTCCCGTTCCGCTCGCGTCTGCGCCGTCATCGAGAGGAATGAAAGTGCCGTTTGCCAGCCTCAGTCTCCCGATAAGCGACAAATGGCTTACGCTGTTGTACCAATCGGGGTAAGAGGGGTTTGGATCACCACCCACTCCAGTACCGTTCGGACCCGCTGTGTTTCCTCCCCCGTCACTTACTTGACCGGTAGCTGAAATGACGAGCGAATCACCAATATCAACAATAATGCCTGTGGGGACCCATCGAGGCCGTTGGGCGGGATCTCCCGGGTCGGGAATGTTCGCAGTGAGTTGGGACGCAGCCGTGTCACCGGCATTAATTGTGATGGAGCCGGAGGCAAGCGTTGAAGAAGGCGTACCTTCATTGAATCGGAAAGATGCAAGTTTCAACGGGCTGAGTTGACCAGGGGCCGAAGTTGAGGGTACAAACCGGAGTTTCATCAAAGTTCCGGACCCGGATAATGATGATGTATTGCTTGCCGCGACTCTGAGCGTGTCGAGCGTATCTCGATAAAAGAACGTTGCGCTGCTGCTCTTCGTGCCGGCAGTCACAGGTTCAATAAAGCGAACGACCGCGGAATTGTATGTGATCCTCCCTTCGAAAGAGAGAACATTCAGGCCTGTCAAGTCGCCTGAATACATGGGCACATCTATTGTGTCGCCGGCATATACACTGGTATCGGGAATTCTGACGATGAGTTCATTTACAGTGATGGATCCTGTGGTTGCTGAAAAGCCGAATGAGTCTACGACAGAAACGGTCGTTGTGCCGCTGGAGAGAGCTGCGAGCACGCCGCTCACGGGATTGATCGAGGCCACTGTTTGGTTGGAGGAAGCCCAGACAAATGGCGCAGTTCCGCCGCTCGTCACATTGAATTTCAGGCTATCCCCTTTTGTCAATATCGCAGTATTGGGAGCGATGACGACAGTTGGAGCGGGGAGCGCAGTGAATTGACCGGTCGTCGTGTTCGCGTTCAGATTCTCGTTGAAGATGACATCGGAGAACGAGATCGATGTACTCGACGCTGAAGCCGAGACTCGGAATCGAACATACACAAGCACGCCGCTTCCGGTTATTGGCTGGGTTCCGGAAAGAGCAACCTCAATTCGGCCGCTGGTGATATTGAAGATTGGTGAAGCCCACCCCGCTGTGAGAGTATTTGTCGAGATTACATCGAGCGCCTGAAGCGTATTACCGTTGTAGTTCAGGGCGAATTCTCCGGAAAGAATGCCGAGCCCCGTTACATCGGATATATTCACCAGCACGTTAAAGGAAAGAGTCTGCGTGTGGCTTGTGTTTGGGACAGACACAGTGAGGCTTTTTGCCTGAGACGGATAAATCGCGAATAAGTTAGTAGAGTCACGAAGGCCTTGAGAATCCTGAACATGGATTTTCAGCTGGCCCGCGGCCAATGCCCGCAACATTCCGGTTGCGTCGACTCTACCGGCAGTTGTGTCCGATGAGGTCCAGGTAAGGGGAAGCAGTTTATCTCCTGTTACGGAGAATTGCAGAGAATCTCCCACAATGACGCTCGTTGACGGCGTTTTTGGCGCGATAACGATTTTAAGGACTCTCAGGCTTCCGTTGGCAACGAGAAACTTCGGCCGGCCTTCGTTGAAAGCTGTGTCCGGCGGAGGAATGGTGATTGTCGTTGTTTCACTGCTGGGATTCACCAGGACACGTGTTTTCAAATACACAAGAACTCCGCTCCCGGTGACAATTGAAGTGCTGGCAAACCCAAATCGTTTCGTCGTGGAGTTGAAAAGAACATTCCCAACGGCTTGAAGCACGGTACCTGAAGTCTCAACCCCGAAGACGTCGATAACGCCTGAGTTGAACGAAACGGTAAAAGCTCCCGCGTAAATGCTATCTTGTGTGGTGAGGAGAGACGTTCCTATGGGAATGAGCAAAGTGTCTCCCTTTTTCGCCGTCGTGTCGGAAATGGTCAGCTGGATCGTTTGCGAGTACGCGATGAAGGGAATGACCAGTCCGCAGAACAAGGCCGCGAGAATTGTCCGCAACAACATCCTGTACGACATGAAGGGCCTCATCAAGTAAATATGAAAGGAAAAGGGTTCAAGGTGTTTTCCTTTACTTGAGAAGCATCATCTTCTTGACCATCGTGAAGGTATTGGATTCTCCATGCGTTGCAACAATCCGATACAGGTACAGCCCACTGGCGAGCTGGTTGCCGGATGCATCCGTGCCGTTCCACGACAATGTGTGGTAGCCGGGGTTCACATCCTGGTTGAGAAGTTCTCGTACCTCCTGGCCAAGGACATTGTAGATCTTGATCACGACATTGCTTTGCGTCGGCAGCTGGAATTCGATTGTCGTCGACGGGTTGAACGGATTGGGATAGTTCTGATCGAGTCCGAAAGCCGTGGGTATACCTCTGTCTTTTTTCCCGAGTCCGGTTGTCCCCGAGGTCAGGTTGGTCTCATTCAACATGAACCTTTCAATCTTGAACGATGCCTCGGTGAGATTCTGTCTGTCCCCGGACACTTTGAAGAAGATGCGGAACAATTCGCCTTCCTGAGTCACCGGTTTTGTGGCCGCTATCGCAATGTTGGCTCGGCCGCTGCTGAAGTTCTGAATTGCCTCAACATTCTCGAGAAGTGAGGATTTCAGAAATTCAAACGCCGATAGTTTTTCGGCATTGAATGTTAGTTGCAGTTCGGTCGCAAAAATCGTCGCTGACCCATTTGTAGACAACACAAGAGCAATCTCATCCAGAGTTCTTCCGTTTTCGAGTTTCAAGTTGTAGGAAGAAGCGATGTTAGCATCGCCAGCTCTTTTACCCAACCCCGGGAATCCTGAAATCAAACCGACAACGTAGCGTAGAATATACGATGCGTCGAATGCTGTGATATTTCCGTCAGCGCTCACGTCTGCGGCAAGTGCTTTGTTGCCGACGAGCGTATCCAGGTTCACCGTGTGGCGCAAAACGAGCGACCCGTCATAAGCTGTGATGGTTCCATTCTCACTTACATCGCCGAGTAGAATGCCCGAACGCGAAGTGAGGAAAGGCCGATACGTTACAGCCCCGGGGTTGATGCCGATGCGGTTTCCAGTGCCGGCGAGATTCTGGTCGGAGCCCTGGTTTACAAGCGGGCCATTCGCAGCGCCCCAATAGTTGTTTGCAGCATTGATGGTGTTGCTCGTCCCGTTGTTGAGCCCGTAAGATGTGTTGTCGTGGAAATTATTACGGAAAATGACAGGGTTGGAACTTCCTGTGGTATAAATGCCGGTTGATGTATGGTGAATCTCATTTGCGGTGATGTTTGGCGAGGAACTGCTCAAGTAAATGCCGTAATTGGCGGTGTACGAGATGTAACTTGAGTCGATAGCGGCAGAATTACTGACCTGATAAATGTTCCCGAGCCCGTTTAGTCCGCCAAACCGAATAATTGTATTGAGGATATGGGAGGCATTGTTTGGAGCCCCGTTCAAGTAAATCATGTCCCAGTTCCCGTTGCCAGGTACGGTCGCGCTTGTGTCGAGGTTTGAGTCTCCCCCGTACGAATCGTCTTTCCACGATGTGAAGACGATCTTGTTGGTGGTCGTTCCTTCAGAAAGCAAAACGCCGTCTATCCTGAAGCGACCATCTGCTCCCGTAACGCCGCCCGTGTACTCACGGGGGAATTTGATAATGGAACCTGGTGCAATGGTGAGTGTGGAACCGTTTGCAACGAAGGCATTGCCGCGAACCGCTATCACCTTCGAAGTATAATCGCTTGGAAGTGAGTAGCCAAGTTTTCCATAGATGGCTTCCTCAGTAACGAGGGTGCCCTCGTAGGTGTTCCCCGAAACAACATTGCCGGAATACACATTACCGTTTGCGTTGGTCGTGCCGGTCAGAGAAAGCTGGCCTATAACGCCGATTGCGTAGCGGTTACCAGTAATTGAATCATCAACGATATGAGCTCGAGATGAGGCAATTCCAATGAGGGCGTTGTTGCGAACTTTGTTTCCCGCGATGAGCATCAGTGTATCCTGCGCGTCGTTGAAAGCTCTGAGGTAGAATCCGTGACCGGCGTTATTCGCAACCGTATTGCCGATGACAGTCAATGGAATCGAATTATTTTGCACGTAAACGCCGCTGAAACCGTTGCGGGAAATGTCGCAGTTGGAGATAAGCGAGACTTTTGCCGGATCTTCAACCAAGAGGCCATACTGCGTATTGTTCAAGAGTTTTGAGTTTCTGAGAGTGAGGTTTGCCGCCGCTATAGAATAAAGCCGGATTCCACTGTGGCCGCTGCTGTCCACGGTTGTACTGTCGATCGTGGCCGCCGTATTGTAGACGAAGATCCCGCTT
>CAYNRS010000225.1:0-4415 GCA_964399565.1 uncultured Ignavibacteriaceae bacterium | reverse complement strand
GGAGCTTTCACCGGCGCCCAATACAGACGAAAAGGCAAGTTCGAGATGGCGGACGGCGGCACGATTTTCCTGGATGAAATCGGCACAATCAGCCTCAAAATGCAAGTTCAACTTCTTCGCGTCATTGAGTCCAAGCAATTCACGAGAGTTGGCGGAAACGACCTCATTAAAAGCGATTTTCGCGTGATCTGTGCGACGAACCGAGATCTGGAAGCTGCCTTGAAAGAGGGGTCGTTCAGGGAAGACCTTTACTATCGTCTTAACGTTTTCACGGTAAATATTCCGCCGCTTCGTGAACGGCGAAGCGATATCCCTCCGCTCGTCGGCCACTTCATTCAGAAGTATGCAGCGGTGATGAATAAGCCGGTTCTTGAAATCTCACCCGAATGTATGGACATCCTGGTGCGATACGACTGGCCCGGTAACGTGCGCGAGTTGGAAAATGTCGTCGAGCGGGCTTTGGTGATTGCAAAACCTCCCGCGATCCGGCCGGAAGACATCCCGATCCAATTGAGCACGCGCCAGGAAAAAGGTTCCTGCGACTCAATCTCCGCCGTTGAGAAGATTCACATCGAGCGTATTCTCCAAAGAACGTCCTGGAACATCACTCATGCGGCGGCGATCCTCGACATCGACCGCGTAACACTCTACAACAAGATCGCGAAGTACGGACTCAAGAAGCCGTGAGACAGGATTTCTGAATTCCAGGAATCGACCGTGAGAGAATTCCGAAGTCCATCGACGATCCTCCTTGTCCCTGTTCCGCCGGTCGACCACAACCTCATGGTTTATCTTCAGGCACAGTTGTCGTCTGTGTTCCACACTGCCGTGGAGCTTTATCCCAAGAGGGACGTCAGCCCATCAAGCACTTTCGATTTTGGGCGAAACCAGTTCAACTCGACAGCCATTCTCGGGACTGCGCTGAATCGCTTCAATGGGAATTCTGCAAAAATTCTCTGCGTAACAGCGCTGGATCTCTTCGTGCCCGTGTTGACATTTGTGTTTGGAGAGGCTCAACTGGACGGAACGGCGGCCATCGTGTCAACTCACCGGCTCGACGAGATGTTTTACGGATTGCCGAAGAATCAGCAAATTCTGGAAGAAAGGCTTTTCAAAGAAGCTGTACACGAACTCGGCCACACGTTTGGACTCATTCATTGTCACGATTACGAATGTGTGATGCATTCATCGACGTCGGTGGAGGAGATTGATGTGAAATCGTTAACTTTTTGTGCTAACTGCACCGAGAAACTCAATCCAGGGATCGATACTGCAACGAAGGAAAGAAGGATGGAACTATAATGAAACTGATTCTCGTCATTTTATTTCTCTCATTTACGCATGTGACTGTATCGGCTCAGCAAGTACAGGAACTGATACAACGTGCGCAGGATTGGAAGAACGCGTACAATAGTAACGACACAGCAAAACTCGCATCATTTTACACTGAAGACGCCTTTTACGTCTCGCCGCATGTCCCGAATCTGGTGATTCAAGGGTTGGCCAACATCAGGGGGAATTTTCGGAGGGGCGTTGCGATGGGAGGGCATGTGGATACAGTTGAAGTCCTGGCAAGTGGGTCCTCATGCGACCTCGCTTACCTAGTGTGCAGATATGAGGCAACGAACAGCGAAGTGAAAGCAAGCGGCCGGAACGTCCTGGTGATGAAGAAGATCAATGGCAAATGGCTGATCACGGCTCACGCTTCTGTAGTGCGAGACTCAAGAATGAACGAAAACCAATAAATCCAGCGTGATGACCTTCACCAAGTTTAATTACGCCGACCCCTTTGCTTTCCCCTTCCGCCTGCGAACCGAAGTCCTTCGGCGGACGTAGGTCCGAAGGTGGAATTGAAAAAGGGTCAGCTGATTCTTCTTGTAAGAGTGATTTTCCAAATTCGTAAGGAGAAACAGAAATGAACCAAAATCATTTTAAAGGACTGATTTCGGTTATCCTGTTGATGCTGTGTAGCTTGCAGGTCGTAAATGGACAACAGAATCAGACACAGCAGGGCCAACGCCTTGCTAGCGCGTGGCAGGGGACTCTTACGGTGGGAAGCACATCGTTGAGAATGGTTTTTCATTTCACTGATCAGCCTCAAGGTGGATACAAAGCGACCTTCGATAGTCCCGATCAAGGAGCCTTCGGGATTCCGACAGACACAGTGATTGTGCAAGACACGATTCAAGTTCTCATGAAAGCCATCGCCGGAGGGTTCAAAGGAACGCGTGTCGCCGGCGCAGACAGCATAGTGGGCACATGGGGCCAGGGCGGCAGAGAATTCCCGCTGGTGCTGAGACTTTCACGCGTTGAGCCGGAAAAACCAAAGCGTCCGCAGGAGCCGAAAGCTCCTTATCCGTACAAAGAAGAGGAAGTGACTTTTACGAACACGAATGCGGGAGTAACACTCGCAGGTACGTTGACAACTCCCCTACAAGGCGGACCTTTTGCGGCGGCGGTTTTGATCTCGGGGTCTGGGCCACAGGACAGAGACGAGCCTGTCTTCGGGCACAAGCCGTTTCTTGTTCTCGCCGATTACCTGACGCGTGCAGGGATTGCTGTGCTTCGGTACGATGATCGCGGCGTTGGAAAATCCACAGGGAACTTCGGAAGCGGCACTACACGCGATTTTGCGGACGATGCAAAAGCTGCTGTAGCATTTCTGAAAACGAGAAAAGACGTACGCGCAAAGAATATCGGCATCATCGGGCATAGCGAAGGAGGTGTCATCGCGCCGCTGATCGCTTCGGAATCGAAAGACGTGTCTTTTATCGTCATGATGGCTGGAACGGGCGTTCCTGGGGAAGAAATCATCCAGAAGCAAACAGAGTTGATAACTGGCGCAATGGGAGCTTCCAAGGAAGACATTAGGAAGAGCACAGAACTCCAGAAGAAACTTTTTGCGGTCGTGAAGGCAGAGAAGGATTCTGCTACCGCTGATGCTCTTCTTAGACCTCTTGTCCTGGCTTCACTCGATTCAGCTACGTCGAGCAACCCCCAAACTGTCGAAGCCGCGGTCAATGGCCAAACCAGGAGGATCAATACTCCCTGGTTCAGGTATTTTCTCACGTACGACCCGCGTCCGGCTCTGAAGAAAGTGCGTTGCCCGGTGCTGGCAATCGGCGGAGAAAAAGATCTCCAGGTTTGGCCGAAACAGAACTTGCCTGAAATCGAATCTGCCTTACGCTTCGGAAAAAACAAATTTTTCACGGTGAAAGAACTTCCCGGACTGAACCACATATTCCAGACGGCTTCGACAGGCGTGCCGACGGAATATGCAAAGATCGAAGAAACAATATCGCCAACGGCACTCAAGGTGATTGGGGATTGGATACTCGAAAAGTCTCGTTAGATTAGAGGCGATCGCAATCCTGTAGCCGCAAGCTTTTTTACCGCCGACTTTGTGGCCGAAAGTTTGTTTCTATCGCACTACGGCGTTTTCAAGGTAAAGCAAACCGACTGCTTTATTATCCCTCTTCGGAGGGGGAAATGAAAAATGCTTCAGCGACAAACTTAAGGAGAATCCATTGGATCCCCTGGGCAAAGCTCCTCTCCCCTGGCCGATTGTCATCATCGGCAAACTCGCAATGCTGTTTTGTCTTCTGTTCTTCTTTGCGAAGAGTGCCGGGCTCGTCATGCTTTATGACAGCGTCGCCACTCAGATGATTGGCCATCTGCTGGCGGCTGTGGGTATTGTCATCGTGACACTGGGATTTGTGTCTCTGGGAAAATCGGTCTCCGTTGGACTTTCACGGGAGGAAACCGAATTGAAAACGGGGGGTGTGTACCGAATTACGAGAAACCCGTTGTCTTTCGGAGCTTTCCTCGTCTGCGGCGGGTCGTGCATCCATTCGATCCATCTCGCGAATTTCTTCCTGTTTGCTCTCACTGGGGTCATTCATCACAAGATCATCCTCAAGGAAGAACAATTCGTCGAGCAAAGGTTTGGACAACGCTGGTTGGAGTACAAGAGTCGTGTGCGGAGACATATCTGACGACCTGGTTCTAAGCGAGACAATTAATGAAGGCCGAATCGCACTGTGGATTAAACATGATCATGCTGCTATTCGCCCAATCTCCAAAAGAAAGAAGCCGACATGAAATTCCGTAATACCTATGCCGACGCGAAGTTCGCTAGCGCGTATGCTGCATTGGAATTCAAGAACACGTATTACCTTGCGTACAGAGATCTGCCAGAAATCATCGCAAAACATGCTCTCGGTAAGAAAACCCTCGACTTCGGATGTGGAACGGGCAGATCGACGCGCTTTCTCCGAAAACTCGGCTTCGAAGTCGTCGGGGTCGACATCTCCAGGGAAATGTTGAACATAGCCAAAAGTGTGGAGCGCGATGGAGACTACAGACTTATTAGGGATGGTGACTTCACGCAGTATTCTGAGGAAACCTTCGACTTC
>CAYNRS010000224.1:0-4446 GCA_964399565.1 uncultured Ignavibacteriaceae bacterium | reverse complement strand
CTTTCTGAGGCAACGGAGCGCCCCAAAAGGCAATAATAGCGTCGCCGACATACTTATCCAGAGTGCCGTCGGTTTTCAAGACGATACTGGTCATCTCTGAAAGGTACTCATTGAGTAAGTCAACAAGCCCCTCGGGTTGCTTGAAGGATTCTGAAACGGTTGTGAAATTCGCAATGTCGGAGAAAAACACCGTAAGCTCGCGGCGGTCGCCGCCCAGTCGTGCTTTGTCTGGGTCGGAAGCAAGAATGTTAACCACGGCCGGGCTGAGGTAATGGCCAAACACGTTCTTGATCAATGCCTTCTGTTCGCGTTCCTGCAAGTATTGATACACAGCCGTGCTAAAATACGCCAGCACGATTGCGAAACTTGGATGAACAACATTGAGAAGCATGTTCGCATTCGAGAAAGCGAGTATCGAAACCTCTAGCAAAACAGCAACAAGGGCAAAGGTGATGACGAGGGCCCCAATTTCGATAAGCCAGGTGTATTTTAGTTTCAACTGACGAAACCTCAGAATGCCAAGGAACGTTACGAGTGAAAAGATCATTATCGACGAAACTTCAATCCAATGATCAGGCCTGGAAATGAAGCTCTGATCCAGGAGATTTTGCACAGCGGTTGCATGGATCTCGACACCGTGCATAGCGTAGTTCTTTTTGTCGCCTGCATCGAGTTTGTAGATGGGGACAGAGTGAATATCCCTCTCTTCCGGCATCACTGAACCAATCAGCACAATCTTGCCTTTCAGGCGCTTCATCAGGTCTTCATCGAAGAGGTTCAAATCCTCCTCAATTTCAAGCTCCTCCTTGGTTTTGAAACTGGAGTCGTCTATGACCTGCGAAAATTTTTCATACCGGAAAGTTTCATTCGGGCCGTAATAGCTCAAAAGAAATGTTGCGGGGTCGTATTTCGGAATTTGACGATCCCGAAGAACGAAGAAATCATCGGTGATTTTTGCGCGGGTTAGCGGGGGAAGGGGCGGCTTGAACGCCCTATTCAGCGTAGAAAAAGCAAACGTCGGCGCAAGGTTGTCCCCCACCGTGATCATCGGAAGGTAGCGACGGCAAACGCCGTCACGATCCTTGAAAATATCCACCATCCCGATATTACGGTTGACGTCAAAAAACACGCTGCCAAAATTCACCTCTAGAGAGCGAACCTCATACTTCTCCGTGGAAACGCCCGTCGGGACTTTGGTGGCGAGAATAACGTTGTCGTACTTCTTTAGAACTTCGCGCAGAGCGGAGTCGCCAGGCGCGGGATTCTGAAACTCAATATCAAACGCAATCACGCGGGCACCCGCACGCTCGAGATTTTCAATCAGGTTGGCGTAGTACCACCGCGGGAAGGGAAAACGATCGGGCATGGACTTTAAATCGTCGTCTGAGATCCCGACAATGACGACATCTTTATCCAGCCTCTGTCCGTACAAGTCTGAGGTTTCGTACCGACCCTGATAACGGTAGTCTATGGTCAGAAGGTCGACGTTCTTGAGAAATGTTATTTCCTCAAAGAAGTATTCCTGCGTGAGTAAGAGGACAAACACACCAATCCCGCCCGCGATGCCAATTTTTTTCAGAACGGGAAGGTGTTTTTTCTTGAAGTCGTACGAGGCCATGCCCGGTGGTCAGAAATTGAAGCGGTAAATGAAACTGATTATGGTGTCGTCGCCGAGGCCGGAGTTTTGAATATAATCAGCCTGGAAAAGGAAATTATGCCGCACAGCATGCGTGTACTCAGCGCCCACCTGGAAATTGATCCGGTTGAACGCACCAAATGCCGGGCTGACGTTGCCCACAAGTCGGAGGTTATCGTCCATCGCCCGGTACATTCCACCAAGAGTAACCATCGTATAGTCAAATTCCGTTTTCGTAACGGCGCTGTCCTGATTTACACTGGCGCCGCTCGCGTAAAAGAGCTGACGATAGTTAGTGTTCTTACTGTAGAGGATACTGAAAACAGTCTGTAGAGGCATCGTCGTGAAATTCGACGTCACGGATGTCTGCAGGAACATATTCTGCTGATCCTGTTTTTTGTAGGTGTTGTCTTTCCGGTCGGCGAGGCTGAAGTTTATGGCTGCAAGGTGTCGAATCCCGGCTACAAAATCATAACTCGCCCCAATGAGGTAACGGCGTGTTTTCTCGTCGGCAGATTTCGTGACTTTCGCACTATCGGGACGGTTGGTCATGGCGTTCCTCGTTGCTTGGTCAATATCCGCCGAACGCCCAAACTGGCCATAACCAAGTTGAAAAACCGGAAGATTTGCTCCGGGGTTCAGGGCGAGCGAAGCGTTGAAGTTGGCATAGTTGGTCGTCACTTCTTTGGTGGACGCCGTGTTGTCTTTCTTCTGCTCAAAGGAGCCACTCGCAAGCACTCGATTGCTAAGAAGACGGACGTAATCGCTTACCTGCAATCCCTGAACGTCTGTTTGCAGGAACTCGTTTCCAAATGACTTATAGGCGGCACCGCGATGGTAGGCGACCGCGCGAAGGTAATTGTTGAAGTAATTCAGCGTCAACGCCGCTTCACCCGCGACGCCTGGAATTCCCTTTCCTACCGGGTTCGTCGGGAAAAGATTCTCGTTGACCGTGATGATCTTCTCCGCGAGGTTCAGTTGTGTCTTTGAAACGCCCGTAGAAGCTGACAAAGAGTCTTTCTCGGCTTCTGTGAAGTTCCCGCCAGAAATATCAGTATTCGTGAGTCCAAGGGAGGCCTGCGTCTCAAACTTAAAGCGTTGATCATCCGCGGCGAGGATGAGATCCGTCCCGATAACAAGGTTCTCAGCCGGGTTCACGCCCATCCTGATCGACTTGTTGTCGTCCTTTGCTTTCATGTACGTAAACCCCCACTGGAAATTCTCGCCGTTACCAAAACTCGGCCTGACTGCAATGAAATTGCGCTTGAATGTGCCGGGGCGGAAAAAATCGTACTTGAAGTAGTTGTTCGGGCTGGATAGAATCGTATTCGTCGGCCTGCCGCTCACAGCGGAGCTGTCGTCAAGATAGTCGTGAGTCGAATCGACCGTTCCTTCGATCAATCGCTCTGTTTGTCCAAAGGAGGCGTCGACATTAAACACACCGAGAATCAGATTTCCTGAAACCCCCCGCACTCGCTTGCCGCTCACAATGTAGCTGGGGAACTTTGGAAATGCATCGCCCACCTGCAAGCGCAAAAAGCTTGTTTCGAGGTAGGCAAGAAATCGGTTCTGAGGCTGGAGATCTGGTTTTTCCTGATTGTCAATGTGAGTGCTGAGACCGCCGTTGAGGATGCTGTATGTTGCATCGACCCTGAAGTCTCCGCGAAGATAGGTTGTTCCACCTGAGGAAAGGTTTTCGTTCCTGAACTCGAGCTGTCCGTTGCCGATGGCCTGGAGCTTCGCCTTTTCCTCTGCAATGGCCAAGGCGGTAGAAAGGTTGAATGAAAATTCCTTCGTGTGATAAACTGCACCCGCAGAATCCCTCAGCTCAATTTTCAAAAAATGAGCCCCGAGGTTCAAAGGCCGTCCAAAATTCTTCGGGTTGTACACAATAACGTCGTCGGAAAGGATTGCGTCTTTTGACACATCCACACCGTCAAGCGTAATACGGGTTTTTGTCCTGTCCACATTGTCGGAAGCGAAAAAGAGAGAAACAGCCACCACGAAATCTTCAGCGGCAGCAGTCTCACCGGGCTCCGGACTTAACACCTTCACCTCTTCATCCTTGGGGTCAGACAGCTTTATCGAAATTTGAAGCGGGTTTACACGGGGATTCTCGAGCGGATACGTTTCATGTCCTGTCTCGAGCGTTGCTTCGACGAAATACTCAAGATATGGCGGAACAACAACTACAGCGGGAATGGTGACCGATGCGCTTCGCCCCGCGAGAAGCATTTCCAGCTCCTTAAACTCACTTTCTCCAAAAGATCTGTACCACACCGCAACCCTCCTGACGTCTGTCGAACGAGAGAGGTCAACGCTTATGGGAAGAGGTTGCCGGTCAAGCGCTGGGGAGATATTGACCTTGCTGATCGCAGGCTGTGTTTGCCCAAAACCAAGAGAAGACAGGGTCAAAATGCCGAAAAACAGAAAGAAAAATTTCCGGTTGTTCATGAGATAGGGCCTCCCCTGTAAGAAGTTACGACTGATCGAAATGAAAAGCGGCAGTCATAGTTCGACTGCCGCTCAATGTAGGCAAAGTCACGAAATGAGTCAAGCAAATCCTAGACCGTTGACGTCAGATTACTCCTCCCATTCGATGATAACGGTTTTCGGATTACCGTCTTTGTCCAAACCCGGGATGCGCAGTTCGTGTTTGGTTTTTCCTGTCGAGCCGCCCTGCTGACCTCCACCCTGTTGACCTCCGCCAACCTGATTGTTGGAGTTGCTGTCATCCGAAGAACCCTGGTTCTGTTCGTCTGGCGTAGATTGCCTGCTGTTGATCTCGCCGTTGCTGTTCGCAACGCCGG
>CAYNRS010000223.1:0-4456 GCA_964399565.1 uncultured Ignavibacteriaceae bacterium | reverse complement strand
CTCCGTGTGCCGGGCACGTGGGCTGATTTGCTCACGGTAAAAGGTCAAGGAAGCGACGTACGGACCGTGTATTCACCTCTCGACGCTGTGGAGATCGCGAAAAAGAATCCTGACAAAAAGGTTGTTTTCTTTGCCGTTGGTTTTGAGACGACGGCACCCGCGAATGCGATGTCTGTCTGGGAGGCCAGGCGCCTGGGCCTGAAGAATTTTTCCATTCTCTGTTCTCACGTTCTTGTTCCGCCAGCCATTGAGGCAATCCTCTCTTCTCCTTCGAATCGGGTTCAGGGCTTCCTCGCTGCCGGGCATGTGTGTACTGTAACGGGGTATGAGGACTACTTCCCCATGGCTGAGAAGTATCGGGTGCCCATGGTTGTGACGGGCTTCGAACCCGTCGATATTCTGCAGGGCGTTTTGATGGTAGTCCGACAGCTGGAACGCGGCAAATTCGCCGTCGAAAATCAGTATAGCCGTTCTGTGCGGCGTGATGGCAATATCGGTGCACGACAACTTCTTGAGAGGACATTTACTGTTGTTGACCGCAAATGGCGCGGCATTGGCGTTATTGCCCAAAGCGGGTACAAACTCAAACCTGAGTTTTCATCCTATGATGCAGAACAGTTATTCGATGTGGAGCACGTCTCGGCTGAAGAGTCCGAAAGGTGCATTGCGGGAAGGGTGTTGCGCGGAGAAAAGAAACCGATGGAATGCCCGGCGTTTGGAACGGAATGCACTCCGGAACATCCTCTGGGAGCGCCCATGGTTTCTTCTGAGGGAGCGTGCGCAGCGTATTATCATTACAAAACAATTCCTTCGCATCGGGCAGTCGAGCCGATAATGGATGCCGCAACCATATAAGAGTAAAATGGATCTGCCGCCAATCGAACTGAACGAAAAGGAAAACCCGCTTGCAGTGGAATCGGGTTTTTCTTGTCCATTGCCCCATAACGACCACGAAAGAATCCTGCTTGCGCACGGCGGAGGCGGCAGGCTGTCCCACGAGTTGATTCAGAAACTATTCTTGCCACAATTGAAAAACGAATTGCTGGCGCAGCTCCATGATGGCGCAATGTTTTCCATCAACGGAGCCCGCCTTGCTTTCACGACCGACTCCTATGTCGTGGACCCCATCTTCTTTCCGGGAGGAGATATCGGCATGCTAGCCGTGAATGGGACGGTGAACGATTTGACAATGTGCGGAGCCAGGCCATTGTATCTATCCATCGCGTTCATTCTCGAAGAAGGCTTTCCGAAGGCGGACCTCGAGCGTATCGTTGCATCGGTTCACGATGCAGCAAAAAAAGCACACGTCGACCTCGTCACCGGCGACACGAAGGCGGTTGAACGCGGGAAATGCGACAAGATTTTCATTAACACGTCCGGCATCGGCGTCATCGAATCCGGGATTGACATAAACCCAAAACGCGCGACGCCTGGAGACGCTATCATCCTTTCGGGCGAGATTGCAGAGCACGGCATTGCTGTGATGTCCCAGCGCGAGGGACTCGAATTCGAAACCGAGCTGAAGACCGATTCCGCGCCGCTCAACGGCCTGGTGGAGACGATGCTGCGTGCCTCGAAAAACCTTCATGTTTTGCGTGATCCAACGAGGGGTGGCCTTGCAAGTACTTTCAACGAAATCGCATCAATCGCCAGAGTCGGTATTGTTCTCGATGAAGAACGGATACCGATTTCGGAAGAAGTCGAAGGTGCATGCGAAATCTTGGGCTTCGATCCCCTCTACGTTGCAAACGAGGGAAAACTCGTTGCTTTTGTTCCTCAGGGTGAAGCCGATCGCGTTTTGGCAGCGATGCGGAAGCATCCGTTTGGCGCCAATGCGCAGGTCATCGGCGAAGTTGTCGAACAACACCCGGGAGTGGTAACAATGAGGACAAAGATCGGCGGGTCGCGTGTCGTTGACATGCTTTCGGGGGAACAGCTGCCGAGGATTTGTTGAAGCTTGTTTCTTTCCCAAACTTGACAAATTGCTCCTCGTTGGTTTTCACAAATGGGAAGCAGAGGCCATTTAGACCAGAAAATCCCAGAAAAAAAGCCCAAGAATTAAGGCAGATAGCGCTGTTTGTAGGGTCCGGAATGGCACGACTGTTGCCATCTTTTTGACGTGACCTGGCATGAATGAAACCAAGAACGAGTATTTCAACATCAACGTCGGGCCGACGCGTCTACATCCAACCCGGATGTATGATACCTCTACAAGTGGTCGGATTGTTGACCAAAAGGTATCTCGAACTGGAAGAGGTGGAAGTGTTTCATCTTCTCACCGTTGGCCCGACGAAAGTTTGGAACTTACAGCGAATACATGTAGAAGGATAGGATAATGGAAATCGGAATTTTGAAAGAGGATGAACGAGTCGAACACCGTGCGGCCCTTTCTCCGGCCGGAGTTCAGTCTTTAACGGGACTGGGAAACGTCGTGTATGTCCAAAAACAAACCGGAGCACGGTCGTTATTTAGCGATGAGGAATACCAAAATGCGGGTGCGACCGTCGTTTACAGCCCCGAAGAGATTATCAATCGTTCGCAAATAGTACTGAAAGTAGCCCCTCCCACGATTGCGGAGCTGGAGCTGTTTGAAAAAGGACAGGTGCTGTTTTCATTCCTCCATCTCGCCGTCTCCCAGGAAAAACTCATAAAAACGCTTCTGGAAAAGAACATCGCCGCGGTAAGCTATGAACTTATCGAGAATTCAAGGGGCGAACTCTCCGTCCTTCAGGTCATGAGCGAGATCGCCGGACAGCTTTCACTTCAAATTGCAGCACATTATCTCCAGGGCAGAGAGAATGGGAGAGGTATTCTGCTCGGAAGCTTGCCCGGTGTGCCACCAGCTTCAGTTGTTATCCTCGGAGCCGGAACGGTGGGGAGAACAGCCACTCGCGTTGCCCTGGGAATGGGAGCCTCCGTTACAATGATCGACCATGACCTGTCTCGGCTGCGTGACATCGAACATTTGTTCCAGTGGAGAATCTCGACGGTTGTCGCAACGCCGGCCACCATCCGGAGGTCAATCCGTCACGCCGATGTCCTCATTGGTGCAATCCTTCTCAAAGGTGAAAAAGCACCGCATGTGGTCACGGAGGCCATGGTGAAGGAAATGAAGACTGGCTCGGTCATCATTGACGTTTCCATTGACCAGGGAGGCTGCATTGAAACCAGCCGGCCCACGCGAATGGACGATCCCGTTTTCGTTCGTCATGGCGTGGTTCATTACTGCGTTCCCAATATGGCCTCATCGGTTGCCCGAACAGCAACGATGGCCCTCACAAACGCCGTTTTGCCTTACGTCAGGGATGTGGCAGAAATGGGAATCGAGGCTGCAATTCAGACCGATCCGGGACTCGCGAAAGGAGTTTGCGTTTTTGACGGCAGCTGCACAAGTCTGCCTATTGCCAAGGCCCTCAACCTGCAGTCAAAAGACCTGGGGAAATTATTGAGAACGATTTCAGAACCGATGAAAAACTGACATGACCTGGTTATCACAATATAAATCAAAGATAGTACCCATTTCCGAAGCAGTGTCTGTGGTAAAATCCGGCGACCGCATTTTTATCAGCGGGAATGCTGCTACGCCAGTGCTGTTGACGAACGCGCTTGCAGTACACAAGGATGATCTCTTTGATGTGGATGTGAACCATGTTTTGCTCCTCGGAGAGGATCCCCTGGCGAAGCCCGGTATGGAGCAACATTTTCGGCACAATTCATTATTTGTGGGCCCTGCAGATCGACAAGCAATCGCGGACGGCCGTTCGGACTATGTGCCGATTCATCTTTCGGAGATTCCCGACCTTTTTACAAACAGGATTATTCCACTCAACGTGGCTTTCATCCACACATCTCCGCCCGACGAGCACGGCTTCATGAGTTTCGGCGTCGAGTGTGCCGCATCAAAAGCGGCGGCTGAAAGCGCAAAGATTGTCGTAGCTCAGGTCAACGACCGAATGCCGCGTACGTTGGGAGATGTCTTTATCCACGTTTCGCGTGTGCACAAGATTGTCGAGTGTTCAGAGCCCTTACAGGAGCTGCCCGAGAGCGGGTTTTCCGAGGTGGAGCAAAAGATCGCGAGCCACATTGCCCCGCTCATTGAAGACGGTGCAACGTTGCAGCTTGGAATCGGGGGAATTCCGGATGCTGTTCTTTCCCAGCTCGACGGAAAACAACACCTTGGCATCCACACGGAAATGGTCTCGGATGGCGTTGTGAAGGCATTGGACCGCGGCATTGTCACAAACCAGAAGAAGACCCTTCACCCCGGTAAGGTCATAGCGACGTTTGTGCTCGGATCGCACCAGTTGTACGACTACGTTGATAACAACCCGTTGTTTGAGATTCATCCGTGCAATTACACGAACAACCCATTCATTGTTGCAAAGAACGACAAGATGGTGGCAATTAACTCTGCCATCGAAGTCGATATTACAGGACAGGTGTGTGCGGATTCCAT
>CAYNRS010000222.1:0-4489 GCA_964399565.1 uncultured Ignavibacteriaceae bacterium | reverse complement strand
AAAGAGTTTTCGGTCAGCGTACGCGTATGACAATGTCCTTTATCTTATTGCGGGAGAAGTGATCGAGCAGGTGAGCGGCAAATCCTGGGAGGACTTCGTTTCGTCCCGCATTCTCGCAAAAGTCGGCATGAGTGAAAGCAACGTGCGCCATTCAGACGCGGCAAACGGCGGCAATGTCGCAACAACGCACGCGCCCATTGACGGCAAGGTCCGGGCCGTAGCTCCTTTTGCGAGCGACAACACAAACCCTGCGGGCGGCATTAATTCCAACGCCCGCGACATGGCAAAATGGATGCTCGTCCAGCTTGATTCCGGGCGCGTCGCTGACGGCTCTCCGCTCTTCTCGCCGCGGACAACAAGGGAATTATGGAACATCGTCACGCCGATCCCCGTCGGCGTTCCTCCGCCGGAATTCTCGCAGCTGAGAGCAAACTTCAACGGGTACGCGTTGGGTTTTGGCGTCCGGGATTACCGTGGATACAAAGTTGTTTCCCATACTGGTGGACTTCCGGGATACGTTTCGAAGCTCGCGCTGATTCCTGAGCTTAAACTCGGCGTGACCGTTTTAACAAATCAAGAGTCGGGTGAGGCGTTCGAAGCTATCGTGTACCACATTCTCGACTATTACATAGGATCCTCCAAGGCCGATTGGCTGAGTCTTTTCAAGAGACTCAAAGCGCGGTCTGATTCGCTCAATACTGCAGGAGAAAAACAAACAACGACAGCGCGCAATACATCTTCAAAACCGCAGCTTCCCGTTGCTTCCTACGCAGGGACATACACGGATCAGTGGTACGGAAACGTGACGATCACGAACGACAACGGCAAACTCGGCATTCGCTTCGACCATACGCCATCGTTGGCCGGAGACCTCGAGCACTGGCAGTACGAAACGTTTGTAGCTCATTGGAAAGATCGCGAGCTTCGTGCAGATGCGTTCGTGACTTTTTCATTAAATCCCGACGGGAGCATTGACCAGGTGAAAATGAAGGCTGTGTCACCGGCTACGGATTTCAGCTTCGACTTCCATGACCTTTTGCTTAAACCGGCCGCGGACAAAAAGAAGCCTTGACATGTTCCACTGGCATTCGAGCTTTGTCGTGGCCTTTCTTATGCTGAGTTCCTGCGAGGGGGAACTGCCGGAATATGCCGACCCGGGTAAATTGTTCTCGTCTTCTGCCGCATTTAGTTATCGACTCACGACACAGCAAAACGATCTCGTCATTAATGTCACAGTAAAAAACATCTACGATGAAACTCTTGACGGAATTGCGGAAATGAAGGGAAGCGTTGCGATCATCTTGAGCCGATTGCCGGAACACCGAAGGACTTTCGATCTCACCGCTGCGCAATTGATTTCAGCTAAATCGTACAACCGGACTACACGAAGGTTAACAATAGATCCTGAGGATGAGATTGTATTTCAAGTCATTTGGGATTTTGTCGATGATAATGGAGTGAACCTTCCACAAGACGTTTTTCGACTCGCTCCTGACGCATCATGTTTTGATCCACCGCCAAATCCTATCCGTTCTCGACGCATTACGCAGGAGGTGTTTACTGTTACTGGATCCATAAGTATTTTTCCGCGTGTCACCGCCGTTTCTGTCGCCACTTTGACTTTTACTCTGTGCTACGCAAATTCCTTTTACGCTTCGAACTTGTGTGCCCCGGTACAATGCAATTAAAGAGATTTCTTGAAGGAGGGAGTCGAGACTTAATTTGTATCATGTCCATGATTTTTCAACCTTGGGTGCCTCAATGAATCGCTCAGTGAAAATCTTGGTTTTCCATCTTGCCCCACTAGTAACGACTTTGTTTGACATAACAACACCATTGTATGGAAGCGACGATGGGCTCTCGGAGAGGGTTCGAGATTTTCGGAAAAAGAACGAGCACAAGATACTTCAAGAGCTTGTGGAACTCTTGGCAATTCCCAACGTCGCCGCCGACCGCGTGAACATACGCCGCAATGCGGACAAAATCATGAAGATGCTCCAGCAGCGCGGTGTAGAATCACGTTTGCTGGAAGATGGGCGGCATGAGGTTCCGCCTGTTGTTTTCGGCGAACTGAAAACACCAGGCGCAAAAGAGACCATCATGATGTATTGCCACTACGACGGACAGCCGACGGATTCGAGCAAGTGGATCGACACGAAACCGTGGGAACCGGCTCTGAGGACGAACTCGATTGAAGCAGGCGGAAAAGTCGTTCCGTTTCCAACGAGGAGTGAAAAAATCAATGGCGACTGGCGGTTGTACGCAAGGTCTTCCTCGGACGATAAATCGCCCATCGTGGTGATGCTCGCCGCCATTGACGCACTTCGGGCAAAGAACATTCCCCTATCAATAAATCTGAAATTCTTCTTCGAAGGCGAGGAAGAAGCAGGCTCGCCACACCTTGCCGACATCCTGGAGCGCTACAAAGATCTCCTCAAAGCAGACATCTGGATCACGGCCGACGGACCGATTCACCAGAACGGTCAGAAACTTGTTTTCTTCGGATGCCGGGGGATTGTATCGGCCGAAATTACACTCTATGGCGCCGATCGCGCCCTTCACAGTGGACATTATGGCAACTGGGCGCCGAACCCGGCGATGCTGCTTTCCCAGCTTGTCTCTTCGATGAAGGACGGGATGGGAAAAGTACTTGTGGCCGGTTTTTATGACGATGTTGAGCCTTTGAGTGAGCTCGAAGACCGAGCTCTTGCCGAGAGTCCGGAGTACGACAAAACACTGATGAGCGAGCTTGGGTTTTCGCAAGCAGAAGGCGCCGGAAAGTCTCTCAATGAGCTCATCAACCTCCCTTCATTGAATGTGTCGGGACTTTCAAGCGGGTATGTTGGGTCTCAATCCCGTACTCTTGTTCCTTCCACGGCAACGGCGCGCATCGACATGCGCTTGGTGAAAGGCAACGATCCACAACGCCAGGTTGGGCGATTGAAGGAACATATTCGTAAGCAGGGATATTTTCTCGTCTCAAGCGACCCTGACCATGACACAAGAATGAAAAATCCTTTGATCGCCAAAATCACGACGAGCGACGGCTATAAGGCGTATCGAACGCCGATGAACCTTCCCCTGGCACAAAAAATCGTCACGGCCGTCCAATCAGTAACAGAAAAGAAAGTGGTCCGTATGCCGACCCTTGGCGGGAGCGGCCCTCTCTCGCTGTTTGCCGAAATCACCGGCGCGCCTCAAATCGGCGTTCCGATTGTCAACTTCGACAACAACCAGCATGGTGAAAACGAGAATGTGCGGGTTCAGAACCTGTGGGATGGAATCGAGATATATGCGGCGATCATGGCGATGAAATAGCATTCCCTCCTAAGTTCCATGATGCCGGCTACGCAGATTTCAACGCACAACAAAGGCAGAGAACATCGCTGAAAAACAGGCAGTCGCATGATACGAAAATGCACTGATGAAGATTTCGAGGAAATCTTGAATATCATCAACGACGCGGCAATGGCATATAAAGGCGTCATTCCATTCGATCGGTGGCATGAACCATATATGACAAGGGAAGCTCTGCGCATGGAAATTGAGGATGGTGTGCGATTTTCGTGTTTTGTCAAAAACAATGAAATCATCGGTGTCATGGGAGTTCAGGATAAGGGAGATGTTGAGTTGATTCGCCACGCATACGTAAGAACGAGTCAGAGAAAAAAAGGCGTCGGAACTCTTCTCCTAAAGGAACTGACAAAAAATGTTGGGAAGCCAATGTTAATCGGGAGCTGGAAGGCGGCGGATTGGGCAATCCGCTTTTATGAAAAACACGGTTTTCGCATTGTCAAGGAAGACGAGAAGAATCACCTTCTCAAGAAATACTGGACAATTCCAGATCGGCAAATCGATACGTCGGTAGTTTTAGCTGATGCAAGATATAAAGGATCAAAAAATCTTTAGAGGTATTCTCTACGTGTGTCGAGAACAAGAGTTCTTCAATAAAGGATAGTAGGCTGGTTTTGATATGAACCTTCGAATGAGGACGCTTTCCATATTCGCTGTGTTACTTTCGTTGATTGAGCCGCTATTATCGCAGCCATCTCTCGGGCACGAAATGAGGACTGAAGACAGGGCAAGAATTAAAGAAGCGATGAAGATCGCGAGGGATTATGGTGAAAAGATATGGAACGGGATCGAAAGAATCCCTTTTGCTCTCATCTTGCTAACGGACAGCATCGAATTCCTCGTCAACCATCCTTCGCCTTCTAACGATTTCTTGTTTCTCGGCGTCGATAGTATTCTCGGTTCAAACGTCTATTACCGCAAAGCCGTTTTCAACAAACGTCTCCTCGCCACATTCCCCGCCGTCAATGGAATCAATACAATTGTTGTCGGAACGCCAGAAAACACAGGCAGACACTCGACGGATTGGATCATCACCCTGCTTCATGAGCATTTTCATCAGTACACGTACTCGAGCCCAAACTACTATGCGGATGCAGAAAAGCTCGGTCTCTCCGGCGGAGACCAAAGCGGTATG
>CAYNRS010000221.1:0-4491 GCA_964399565.1 uncultured Ignavibacteriaceae bacterium | reverse complement strand
AAGAATCCTTTCTACCGTCATGCAGAAGCGGAATTCTACATTGCTGAGCGGAATGGCGAGATGGTTGGCAGGATTGGAGCAATTATAAATCACAATCACAACAAAGAACACGGTGACAAGGCGGGTTTTTTTGGGTTTTTCGAGTGTATCAATGACCAGGCCGTGGCGATGGCTCTTTTCGACTCTGCAAGAAAATTCCTGAAAGCACGCGGCATGGATACCATGAGAGGTCCGGCATCACCCTCCGTCAATGATGAGTGGGGATTACTGATAGACGGGTTTCAATACAGCCCTGCCATTCTCATGCCCTACAACCCCCCATACTACGCTCGGTTGCTTGAACATTACGGCTTCAAGAAGGCGATGGACCTGTATTCGTACCGACTGAGTCAACAAACCGTGTATTCGGAAAAAATTCTCCGTGCAAACGACATCGTTAAACGCCGCCACAGTCTGACTTTTCGATCGCTGGACATGAAGCGTTTTAACGAGGAAGTTGGCCGCATAAAGGACATTTTCAACCGCGCGTGGCAAAGAAATTGGGGAGCGGTGCCGATGACGAGCGAGGAAATCGATGCACTTGCTGCGGACCTAAAACCTATGGTCGTTCCGGACCTGGTGATTTTCGCCGAATCGAAGGAAAAGACAGTTGGGTTTGCGTTGTCGATGCCCGATATCAATATTGCTCTCAAGCATAACAGAAGCGGATGGCTCCTACCTGGATTGTACCATCTTATGACAAAAAGGAAGAAGATCGATTGTGCGAGAGTTATTGTGCTGGGGGTTTTGCCGGAATATGTGAACACGGGCGCGGCTGGTGCTCTGTATTTCGAGACCGCTTCCCGGGCAAAAGTCCTGGGATATACTCATGGCGAAGCAGGGTGGGTCCTCGAAAACAACGTGCTCATGAATCGTGCGGCGGAGGCAATGAAGGGAGAATTGTACAAGAAATATCGTGTCTACGATATAGCAGTTTAACCCAAAGAGAACAAAACCACAAGAGAGGCTTCCATGCCGGTAAAAAAAGCCGAAAAAATATGGATGAATGGCAAGCTGGTCAATTGGGATGACGCAAAGATCCATATCCTGTCTCACGTCATCCATTACGGTTCAAGTTGGTTCGAGGGCATCAGATGTTACAATACGAAAAAGGGGTCGGCAATTTTCCGCTTGGATGCACACTTACGTCGCCTGTATGACTCGTGTAAAATCTATCGTGCCGAAATACCTTATACCAAGCAGCAGATTGAGCAGGCAATCAAGGAAACCATACGTGCAAATAATCTCAAAGCTTGCTACATTAGACCCATCGTTTTTCGGGGGTACGGCGAAGTCGGCGTTAATCCGACGGGTTGCCCGGTGGACGTCTGCATTGCGGTGTGGGAGTGGGGGGCGTATCTTGGAAGCGAAGCCCTTGAAAAAGGGATCGACGTGTGTGTGTCCTCGTGGCAGCGAGCTGCACCGAACACATTCCCAACGATCGCGAAATCGGGTGGCAATTATCTGAATTCTCAGCTTATTAAACTTGAGGCGATTGCGGGAGGTTATGTGGAAGGTATTGCACTCGATACGACAGGGAATATCAGCGAGGGGAGTGGAGAGAATATTTTTCTCGTGCGCGATAAGACAGTACTCACTCCGCCGATCGCAGCGGCGCTTTTGCCGGGCGTCACGAGGTCTTCGATCGTTACGTTGGCAAAGGATCTGGGATATGCCGTCGTCGAATTAACGCTCCCCAGGGAGATGTTGTTCACCGCTGAGGAGATTTTCTTTACAGGAACGGCCGCCGAGATTACGCCGATTCGCTCGGTCGACAGAATCGCCATTGGAGAGGGAAAACCGGGACCAGTGACGAAAGAACTGCAAAAAGCATTCTTTGACGTCGTGCACAACGGAAATGACAAACATAATTGGTTGAATTTCGTTTAAAAACAGACCTTACGAAGGTTCTCAACTCTTGACAATGTCCTTCGGAAGGTTTACAATGCTCAAAGCACGATAGTTGGAATCTGAGGTCTGTATGCCAGTTGAGACAAAATAAGCATGGCAAACGTTTCAAAGAGCGCAATCTGGAAAAACATCTTCTCTGAGCGCATCGTTCGGGAGGGTTCGACCGAGGAAGTTTTGAGTAAGGTCCCGGCCTTCGGGAGCCTGACGACGCGGGAATTGAAGGAAGTCGCCGTTATTGTGCATAAGCGACAGTATCGTGCGGGGGAACCAGTGTTCTATCAGGGCGATCCCGGTTTGGGGATGTACATCATTCAGGAAGGCGAGGTTTCGATATCCCTCGCCGGGAAAGAGAGCGTGGACGAAGAACTCGCCGTTTTGACGGATGGCGATTTTTTTGGCGAGATAGCCTTGCTTGACGAGTCTCCCCGATCAGCGAACGCAGTGTGTAAATCCGATTGCACGCTCATCGGTTTTTTCCGGCCGGATTTGTTCGAACTCATCGAGAAAAAACCACGGCTGGGAACAAAGATCGTTCTCAAGCTGGCCGAAATAGTCGCGCAGAGGCTGCGAAAGACCGACAAGGAACTCTCCAAAACAAAGAACCAGCTCGATCGACTTCAGGCACAGGAGAAAGAGCAAAATGGCAAAGAAGAGACCATCACCTGAGCATCCTGCCCGGACCACGGTCCGCAGAGCGTCGTCCAAAATTCGCCTACGACGAATTCTCGTTCCCATTGACTTTTCCGAGTTCTCAAAAAACGCACTCAAATACGCGATCCCCTTTGCTCAACAATTCCAGGCTTCAATCGACCTGTTGTATGTGGTTGAGCCCGCAATTTATCCCGCCGACTTCAGCTTTGGACAGGTAGGGTTCCCCAACGTTGAGGAGGAACTTCGGAAACGCGGCACCGAAGAGCTGGAAAACCTCATGAAAAAGGAAATTGGCCGACGACTTCCCGCTCGATTTTCTGTCAGGACGGGAAAACCTTTCTACGAAATCAACCAGTACGCGAAAGAAGAAGAGGTTGACCTCATTGTTATCGCCACGCATGGTCACAGCGGAGTCGAACACATTCTGTTTGGCAGCACGGCAGAAAAGGTTGTCCGCAAGGCCCCGTGCGCCGTTCTGGTTGTGAGGAGCCCGTAAACGACATGCTGTGAGTCTCCTCGTTCCTTCCTGCCTTCTTCGGAGCGAGTCTTCATTCGATCCATCAGTGGTACCTGATTCGAAACAGGTCTGTTCCCAGCAATCAATGGAGGTTCTATGAATAGACGAAACTGGCTCATGAGCACTGGCGCATTGATGGCTGGACATGTGCTGACCTCTCGCCCTGTTTTCTCTTCGGTTTCTCCTCGACCGGGTAAGGAGGCGCGCCTGCAGTCGAACGAAAATCCCTACGGGCCCTCGCCAATAGCGCGGCAGGCAATGACCGATGCCATCGATGAAGGAAATCTCTACACGCCGATCCCTACGGAGGATTTTCGTCGACAGATTGCGGAGTCCATCGGCCTGACACCGGACCACATAGCGGTAGGAGCGGGATCGGCCGAGATCCTCAAAGTTGCACCATTGTTATGCGGCATGGAAAAGGCTGAGATCGTGGCAGCCCATCCAACATTTGAGGCGCTTGTCGATTACGCTCGAAATATTGGTGCAAAACTTCAACTCGTGCCCCTGGATTCATTCATGAGGCACGACCTCGCAGAAATGCATCGCCGCACCTCCAGTTCAACGACCTTAGTGTTTATCTGCAATCCGAACAATCCAACCGGAACATTGGTGAAAAGCGGCGAGCTCCAGTCTTTTTGTGAAGACGTGTCAAGACACTCCCTTGTGTTCGTCGACGAAGCGTATCATGAATATGTCGAAGATCCCGATTATCGGTCCATGGTACCGCTTGTTCAAAAGGGTCACAATGTGATTGTTTCGAGGACTGCATCAAAGATTCATGGCTTGGCGGGTATGCGGATTGGCTTTGGCATAGGCCAGCCGGATACAATCCGGAAACTTCGACGCCTCATGACGGGAAGCGTCAACGTTGTGGGATTACGCGGTGCGCTCGCGAGTTATCGCGACAAGGAATTTCAAGATTCCTGCAGGAGGAAATGCAACGAGGGGAAACGTTCGTTGTATGCCCTGCTTGACGCGCAGAAACTCAAGTACGTGCGTTCCGAGGCGAATTTTGTCTTCTTTCAAACCAGACAATCAATCGAAAACTTTCGTCCGGCCATGAGGGAACGAGGAGTCATCGTTGCCAGGCCGTTTCCGCCCTATGGCGATTGGTGCCGCGTCAGTATTGGTACAGAAGATGAAATGCAGCAGTTTGCCGCTGCGTTACCCGCCGTCCTTGGGGTCTCAGAGAAGACAGAAAAAGCCTATTAAAGAAGAAAAACTTGAGGTACGATTAGCTCGTCCTCTGCATCACAAAATCGACGAACTGGAGCAGGGAGTTCTTAGCCGGGGAATCTGGAAATGTAGTAAGGTTTTCGCGTGCAAGAGTTGCGTAGTGCTCGGCTTTTGTCAGGGAGTATTCGATTCCG
>CAYNRS010000220.1:0-4497 GCA_964399565.1 uncultured Ignavibacteriaceae bacterium | reverse complement strand
GAGAACCTGAAAACGAGGGCGAAAGACGAGTTTGACATCGAGTTACAGTTGCAGGAGTACGGCGGCGGAGATCAGTTCGATTTCAACGCGGCGCGTGAAGAGATCCGCGAGGCCAAAGAAAAAATTCGCAACCTCGGGAATATCAATTTTGCGGCATTTGAAGAGTACAAAAGTGAAAAAGAGCGTCTGGATTTTGTTGCGGCACAGCGAGACGACCTGGAGGAATCAGAGAAGACATTGCTTGCAACCATCGACGAGATCAACACGACTGCGCAACAACTGTTCCTGACGACGTTCGACAAAATCCGGGACAACTTCATCCTGATATTCAAGGAGTTGTTCGATGAAGGGGATGAATGCGACCTGACGCTCGAAAAGGATGTCGACCCTCTGGAAGCGAGGATCGAAATCACGGCGAAGCCCCGCGGGAAACGCCCGACGTCCATCGACCTGCTCTCCGGCGGCGAGAAAACGCTGACGGCCATTGCGCTTCTGTTTGCTATTTATCTCGTGAAGCCGAGCCCATTCTGCATCCTCGACGAAGTTGACGCTCCGCTCGACGACTCCAACATCGACCGCTTTACGCGCATCCTCAAGAAATTCTCCGATAACACGCAGTTCGTGGTCGTGACGCACAACAAGAGAACGATGGAATCTGCGAATGCACTCTATGGCGTTACGATGGAGGAAGAAGGTGTTTCAAAACTCGTTTCTGTAAGGTTGACTGAGCCGGTCACGAAAGGGTGACAATGGTTCGTGTTTTTTGTGATTTCGACGGGACTGTGGCGTCCGAGGATGTCGGCAATCACCTGTTCCGACATTTTGCGGGTCCTCAAGCCGAAGAGATTGTCAGAGGATATCTTGACGGGACAAAGACCGGTGTCGAGTGCCTTACCCAGGAATGTGCCGCTGTCGGAAGAGTGACGGTGGGAGCGTTGGAAACCTTCATCGACCAGTTTTCCATCGACCCTCATTTTTCGGAATTTGTGGAGTTTTGCCGTCTGCACGGAATCCCCATAACAATACTCAGCGACGGCCTCGATTTTTACGTTGACCGCATCCTGAAAAAAAGCGGACTCGGCGACGTACCCTGGCTGGCCAACCATTTGACGTTCGAACATGCGGGCGACGGGGCAAGGCTTGTGCCGGAGTTCCCGTACGCGGATGCAGAATGCACTCAGTGCGGGAATTGCAAGCGCAATCACCTTCTGACGATGAGTGGAGACGACGACATTATTGTGTACGTTGGCGATGGGATCTCAGACCGATGTCCCGTCAGATACGCCGATATTGTGTTTGCGAAACGTGGGTTGATCGGCTACTGTCAGTCGGCGAATATCACATTTCATGAGTTCTCAACCTTTCTCGACGTTCGACAGCGGCTGGAAAAAATCCTCCTGCAGCAACGCATTCGCAAACGTCGCGAAGCCGAAATGGCCCGAAAGGATGTTTTCTTGCAGGGGTAGCATGCTCACGAGGTTAGTGCTTGTCGAAACTGCGTCAACAACTCTTTCAGCATAGAAGTTACACCCCGCTTCCATTTCTTGCCGTTATGATCTGGTACGCACATCCGACGGCGCAAACACTTCTTGCCGGAGGTCTTGTTACTTTCACCGGAGAGCTTCTTCGTTATTGGGGGGTTGCGTATGCTGGAGGTTTGACTCGTGTCACGACGGTCGGTGCGCCCGAAGTGGTTGTGGCGGGCCCGTACGCGTACGTGCGCAACCCGTTGTACATCGGCAATATGCTGATGTATCTCGGAGTCGGAATCATGTCGAATGCACTTGTGCCGTGGCTTCCGCTCATTGCTGCTGCATATTTTGCGTTCCAGTACGCTATGATTGTGTCGCTTGAGGAAGAGTTTTTGGAAAAAGAGTTTGGCGCCGCGTTTCTTGAGTTCAAGAAGAACGTTCCACGATTTCTTCCTCGGTTTGTTCCGTACAAGAGCCAGGTTCAAGAACATCAGATGCCACGGTGGTCGGAAGCACTTCGGTCGGAGCGGCGGACATTGCAGGCGATCGGCCTCGTCGCCGTGGTTCTCATCGTCCTCTGGTATCGCGGTGGGGCATGGTAAAACGCGTCATGATTATTGCTGGGGAAGCTTCCGGAGATCTGCACGGATCGGGCGTGGTCCGCGAGCTGAAAAAGGCGCAGAAGGGCCTGGATGTGTATGGCGTTGGAGGTGAACATATGCGTCGCGCGGGAATGCATCTGGTTTTTCATATCAACGAGCTTGGGTTCATGGGATTTGTCGAAGTGCTGAAACATCTCCCCTTTGTTAAAATTATGGAACGGACGCTCGAATCCATTCTGAAGTTTAAGAAGCCCGATGTCCTCGTCCTCATCGATTATCCGGGCTTCAACCTCCGTTTCGCAAGAATTGCAAAAAAATATAACGTCAAAATCATCTATTACATCAGTCCGCAAGTGTGGGCATGGCATAAGTCCCGTGTCCGACAAATCCGGGAATTGGTTGACAAAATGCTCGTTATTTTTCCTTTTGAAGTTGATTTCTACAGAAAGGAAAATGTTGACGTCGAATTTGTGGGACATCCGTTGCTGGAGGTACTTCAATCGCACATGAGCCGCAAGAATTTTTGCAGGAGGTACGGAATCGACGGAACGAAGAAGATCCTCGGCTTGCTCCCCGGTAGCAGACGGCAGGAAATCGAAAACATTCTGCCCGTAATGCTGTCGGCGGCGAAAAACATAGCGTACGAGTCTGACATGGAGGTTGCGGTCGGCGTTGCGCCGACTCTCGAGGAAAAATATTTCAGGGCCTTGTTCCCTATGAACGGCGTGCATCTCGTTTCCGGAGCTACGTATGATTTGATGGACCATGCCGACTTTGCCCTGGTGACTTCGGGGACGGCGACGATTGAAACGGCGTGTTTCGCAACTCCGATGTTCGTCGTCTATAAGACTTCCTGGTTGACGTATCTCATCGGAAGGTTGCTGGTGCGTGTGCGGAACATCGGAATGGTGAACATCGTCGCCGGGAAGGAAATTGTGCCGGAGTTCGTCCAGCACGCGGCGTCCGTCAAGAACCTTGTGCGTGAGGCGCTGGGTCTCCTCGGCAATGAAACGCGTTTGGCCAGTATGAAGGAGGAGCTTTCCAAAGTGAAGGACATGCTTGGCGCGGTGGGTGCCTCCCGCAGGGTGGCAAAGTGCATCCTCCAAATGTCGTAGAGAACGTGTCTGCGCGAAATCTTCTTCTTCCGTTTTCCTTTCTCTATGGAGCGGGCGTTATAGTTAGAAATTGGCTCTTTGATATCGGGCTGCTTGCGGTACATAAGGTCAGTGTCCCGGTCATATCGGTCGGCAATGTTTCGGCCGGTGGGGTAGGAAAGACACCTCTTGTTGAATTTCTGGCGACGAAGCTCAGAAAAGATTATCGTGTCGCCGTCATCAGCAGAGGATATGGCCGGAAAAGCACCGGATATCTTGTTGTCAGTAACGGCCGACAAAGATGTGCGGAAGCGTGGAAGGCGGGGGATGAAGCCAGCCAGCTTGCGGAAAAGTTGAATGAAGTGGTTGTTGTTGTGGACGAAAAGCGTGCGAGAGCGGCTGAGCATGTCGTGCGAGATTTTCAAGCGACAGTGATCATCTTGGATGACGGATTTCAACACCGGTATTTGCACCGAGATCTCAACATTGTGGTGCTCAGTTACAAGGAACTCACCAATCGTGATGCTCTTTTGCCGGCGGGAAACAGACGAGAGCCGTTGTCCTCGCTTCTGAGAGCTGACCTTATCGGTATTTCTCGGTGCGCGAATAGGAATGAATTTGAAAACGCTCAAAAAATCTTACAGTCAACGGTGGTTAAACCGATGTTCGCGTTTCGCACGAGAGTGAAAAAAATGAGATCGGCGGAGACAAGGAAAGAAGTGCAACAGAACTGGGACAGACCAATCGCATTCTCTGGAATCGGTGAACCGTCGGCGTTTGAAGAGACTCTGAAATCAAACGGAGTGAATGTCGGGACGCACCTTATTTTTCGAGACCACCACTGGTATTCCGTCACAGATTTGCAAAAAATCCGAGTAAGCTCCAATGAATTTCAAGCAGACGCCATCATCACGACGGAAAAGGATGTGGCCCGACTCGACGGGGATAACGAGAATGGACGAATGTTTCTGAAGGAGAATCCGGTGTATTACGTTGAAATCGAGCCTGAGATAATCGCGGGCGAAGAGATTCTAAACCAACAGCTTGAGCGTTTCGGCTATGCGCATCGGAATAACTGACAACCTGAACGAGGGCAGGTACGACCTGTACGTCCGTTGGGTCCAACACATAGATCCGGCTATTGAAATTCTCAAGCTATCGCACAAGACGACAAAGCTGGCCTCCGTTGCGGACTTGGATGGTTTGCTGCTGACGGGAGGAGGAGATGTTCATCCCCGTTTTTATCAGAGAATTGAATACTTGCCGGAAACTGAAGACGTCAACGAGCAGAGAGATTCATTCGAGCTCGAAGTCATCGATAAAGCGCTC
>CAYNRS010000219.1:0-4499 GCA_964399565.1 uncultured Ignavibacteriaceae bacterium | reverse complement strand
AGGGCTCACGTTTTGCAAACTTGCCCTCGATGCACATGGCGGGGATATTTCAGTAGATAGCGAGGATGGAAAAGGCAGCAAGTTCACGATTTCGATTCCCATCGGATCTGAAAATGATATCGATGCCGACTCGATCCACAGAGAATTGCAGCAACTAATTGTTAGCCCCTTGTAGGATCATTTATGCGCAGAGACTGCACTTTGAGTGAACACGTAACTGAATTCAAATGAAAACGGAGAAAACGATGAAGAGAATAACCTACATAGCGTTAATAACGTTTGTGATCACAAGCTTTTCACAGTTTGAATTGATCGCGCAGCAAGGAGGGAAGTCTGTGAAAGCGTCTAGTGAATCGAGGCGAACGTTATCGGCGTACGGTCATTTCGACTTCAGCCTTCACACGATCGATGGAAAGATCGCCAGGCTCAGAGATCATACCGGGAAGGTTGTGCTTGTGAATATCTGGGCTCCGTGGTGCGGGCCGTGTCGGGCGGAGACTCCCGGATTTGTCAAAGTCTACGACGAATTCAAAAACAAAGGATTTGAAATCATCAGCATTGCCGCAAACACCAACATGCAGGAAGTGAAATTGTTTGTCGAAGAATATGGCGTCCGATGGGTTGTTGGGATAAGCGATGATATCGCCGCTCGCTACGGCACAACGGGCATTCCCGACAATTATCTTTTTGGACCGGATGGAAAATTGATCAAGCACTTTGTTGGATTCACACGGGAAGAAGAGCTTACGCCTCTCATCAAACAAGCTCTTAAGAAATCATCCTCACGACTGACGCAAAGCCAATGAAGAAACTCCTTCGTTACGGAATGCTGGGAGCGGGACTTCTCGTTGTCTTGGCGCAGCTGGTTCGGCCCTCGAAAGAGAACCACGCCGTGGATGAATCTGTCTCCATCCGTCTGTTTGACCCTCCAGCAAAGGTGTTGGAGGTTTTGCAAAGATCATGCTTTGATTGCCATTCGTATGAAACCCGGTGGCCATGGTACAGCACGATAACACCGATCAACTTTCTGATTGCTGAAGATGTCAGGAAGGCACGACAACGTCTCAATTTTTCGGACTGGGGGAAGCTCAAACGGATAAAGCAACAGGGCCTTCTTCAAATGATCGAAGACCAGGTATCACTCAAAGAAATGCCTCTTCCACGCTATTTGTATCTCCATCCCGGCGCAGCGCTTTCCGAAGCAGAGATCGATGCAATCTCGGCATGGGTGGCTGAAGAGCAAACTCGCCTTTCAGAACCCGATCAGCCAGGACAGAAGAAAAAATGATGGAACCTTTCATAATTCTGCCCCTGTCATCCAGCGGACAGTTTGCAAGAAGATCACGCGTTATATTTTGATCAAAACAAAATTAAAGGAGAACAATTAACAATGCCTCACAAGATCACGATGTATTCAACACAATGGTGCGCAGATTGTCGTACGGCAAAAAGATTCCTGGTGTCCCACGATGTCTCCTTTGAAGAAGTGGACATCGACAAGGACGAGCAATCAGCCAACAAGGTCATAAGTTGGTCCGGCGGACGACGTGTGATTCCTACTTTTGAGATATACTGCGAAGAACCTTCAACAGACCCTGTGATACTCCACAATCCGCGCACACAGCGGCTTGCAGAAGCGCTAAGGATTCAGCTATGAACCTCGTAGAAGTCTTTGTAGAAGAGAATTGTGCTGCTTGCGAAGAAGTGGTCGACATTCTTGAAAATTTGTCAGCTGATTTGCCGTTGGTAAAGAAAATCTTTCATCGGGGTAAGGACCAGGAAGAATTTCGATCTCGCGGGGTAACGATCCTCCCCGCGACGTTTATCAACCGCCGACTTGCTTTCTACGGCGAATTTTCAACACGGGATTTTCACCGCCAACTGTTGAGGCTGCGCACGCGATCGTAATCTAACATTTATCAACCACACGAAGGGAGAAGTATTATGCAAAAACCAAATGTTTCAAAAACGCTGCTTGCGGGTGTCGCCGGCACAGTTGCAATGACGATGCTGACCTACATCGGCCCAATGATGGGAATGCCTGAGATGGATATTCCTCAGATGCTTTCTGGCTTCATGGGTGTACCGGTGATCGCCGGATGGCTCGCACATTTCATGATCGGGACAATGCTCGCTTTTGTCTATGTCTACATTTTCGTCCAGAGGCTTCCAGGCGCACCGTGGCTCAAAGGTGCTCTGTATGGCCTCCTACCGTGGTTCTTGGCACAAGTGATGGTAAATCCCATAATGGGAGCCGGCGTGTTTGCGCTGAATACTCCCGCCCCCATGCTGGCGGTCGTCAGCAGTCTCATGGGTCACTTGTTGTACGGAGGAGTCCTTGGAGCAGTCTACGGTTCCAGCGGATTGAAGAAGTCAATTCCAGTTCCACAACACAACTAACTATCATTTACATAAGAGGAGAAACAGAATGAAAATCACAAAACTATCCTTGGCCATTGCTATCGTTTTCTTGACGCTCGTCGATTCTCTGACAGCTCAGGAGAAGGCCATGAAAGAAGCAGCCATCAAAGGAGAGATTATCGATTCGAAGTGTTATCTCACCGGCATGATGGGAGGAAAGGGCGAAGATCACAAGGATTGCGCAATTGCCTGTATGAAAGGCGGTCTGCCTGTGGCGATTCTTGAAGAGAAGACCGGAAAAGTCTATGCCATTGTGCCTGCAAAGGGTCAGAAGGGCGCGAATGAGGCACTTGTTCAATATGCTGCTGAAACAGTGACGCTCAAGGGGATGTTCATCGAAAGGGGCGGCACGAAGTTGTTTGCGTATAACAGTGTAGAAGTCGCAAAGTAAACGCCCTCGTCCGAAAAACAAAAAAGTCCCGGCCAATTGTCGGGACTTTTTCATTTGGTCAATTCGAAGTGCGAGTCGCGATTACTTTGATTCCATGTAAGGATGTTCTTTCAATTCCACCACAAGAAACTTCAATGTTTTCTTTCCAACATTTTCGGTCACATGGGGCCGTTCGGGTCCACTAAAACCGGAATCCCCGGCTTTCAAGTCGAAGTTTTCTTTTGAACCATCAGTATACAGAACCAGCAACTTCCCGTCAGTAATCATCCGAAAGAAGTAAGCCGGATGGCTGTGCGTCTCAGTTTTTTGACCAGGCCTAAGAGTGACCTCTACCGCGCGAACGAGGGTTGTGTCGGCCAAGACCTTCGTCATGGCAATTTTAGAGCTTTTCGATTCCTGCGCTCTCACTCCGAAACCGATGAGAACGAAGGTGCCAACGAAAAGGACGTATCGCGTGAGTGATTTCATAAATCCTCCAATGATTGTTGATTTCTAGGGTGGTTTTTAGCGACCGTTTTCTAGTAATGATTTCAACTTGTCGAGTTCTTCATGGATGCCCTTCCGTACTTCCATTCGAAACAACGGATCAATCAACTTCCAGAAGCCGTTTAGTGTGAATTGAGCTTCAACTGAAAGTTTTGTTGCCCTACCGTCCGGTTCTAACGAAAATGCACCGACGTATGAGACAATCGAAGATGACGTGCTTCTGAACGTTATCCTTCTCGTTGGTTGAAACTCCGTAACCTCACAAAGCGTGGGCACTTTTTTCCCAAGCAGATTAATAACTTCCTCGTACTTCGTCCCAAGGCGGGTGGGTCCGGGTGTCACCACTTTTGAAGTAACGACCTCGGACTGCCACTTTGGGATGTTCTCAACGTTTGACACGAAGGCAAAAACGTCGCTCACGGGAACCTGGATTTCAGTACTTGCTCTGACAGTAGCCATGGGAGAATCCTCCACAAAATTCCTGATGGTTTTGTTGTTTAAGTCACGGGCCGATGACCTGGTCTCATGAAAGCTCTCGCGACACCGAACGGGCTTTAGTGTGCCTATGAAGATAAGATTTCGGGAGGCCTTGGAAATCCGTGCTGACACTCAAATTGAGTCGAGGGAACACGCAATTTCGGTTCCCCCGGGGCTCAACTGAACCGAGAGCAGGAGAAACCTTTGAAATTTGGGGGTTTTAGGAGAGTTTGACGAGCCCGGATTTGACGGCGAAGGAAACTGCGCCCGCCCTCGCTGCTCTCCCGGAAAGGCCAATTTTCTGGTAGATGCTTGAAATGTGACGTTCGATTGTCCGGACACTCAAAAAGAGCTGTGAGGCGATTTCTTCATTGGTCTTTCCTGTTGCAATCATGGTCAAGACCTCTGCTTCTCTCCTTGTCATCCCGGATTTGCGGAGTGCTTCTTCGATGTGTTGCGAAGAATCTTTGAGAAATCTTTTTATGAAGTCATAACATGCATTTTCATCCCTTTCGGCACCAAGGCGATGGAACTCCTCGAGCGCCTTTTTGATTTCCTCACTGGTGCGTTCAGACCGTTCCAACTCCTGCAAAACCAGCGTAAGTTGAAATCTGGCCCTCGCCGAATCATAGGGCATTCTTGCCCGTTCGTACAGATCCATGGCATCCTCGAACTGCTGCAGGGCAGCATTCATGTCATCGGAAGCAAATGAATAAAGTCCGGC
>CAYNRS010000218.1:0-4508 GCA_964399565.1 uncultured Ignavibacteriaceae bacterium | reverse complement strand
TCCCGCTTCGATGTTGACGTCGCCGGATTCGTCATCAACAAAAACGTGAAGCACATTCGGACGACAGCAAACAGCGCAGTCCTCGGTGAACGACTGTTTCGAGCCCTCGGTGATGTCGACAAGAATCTCGTTTTCCTGCAGGCAGTAGGCGCAGACGTATGTGGCGGAGAGCTCGGTCATCCTTCAAAAAGATAAGAAAACTTGAACCGTGAGACAAACACAGCCGGTTGAAATTCGGGGAAACTTTGGGTAGTTTGGCAGCGCTTATGGGACTCTATCCTCAGCCCAATCACTGGCAGTGCGGACCCTTCGCGCTCAAGCATGCACTCGTTTCGCTCGGCATCTTCGCGGATGAGAAAGCCATTACCCGGATCGCGGGATCGAACTGGTGGTACGGGACCAACGAGATTCAGCTCGGAAAGGCGGCACGACGCTTTGAATGCAAGCTGCTCATGATTCGTCGCCATGATGCCGAACAGGCGAGGAAAGAACTTTCGGAGAATCTGCGCCGGGGAATCCCGACGCTTCTCTGCGTCGAACAGTGGAGTCATTGGGTGACGGCTGTGAAGGTTGAGCAGGGAAAATTCATTGTCCTGGATAGCGCCGACAAAGCCGTGCTGACCATTGTCACGTGGAACCAGCTGAAGAAATGGTGGGTGTACAGAGAACGCGATGAGCTCGACAGAAGCTTTACGCGAACCATTTTTGATTTTCATCCCATCGTCCCGCGCTTTCGCCTACAAACCAAGGCACGGTTTTCGATCGCACGCGCCAGGTATCTGTTGCGGAAAGAGAACCGCACACTAGCTCTCCTTTGGGATGAATACATAAGCGACCTGCTGACACTCTGCAAGCCCAGAACAGCACTCAGCGAAAGAGTATTCTCGTTAGGCGAGTTTTTCCGAAGACATGAATCGATGATTCTGGACCAGGTGACATTCTGGCACGGCGGGATTCAAAGGCGTAAAGCCAGAAAAATCCTCGACCATATGCACTTTATTGCCGATACCTACGGTTTGATCATCCATGTGGAGGACGAGAAGAGGGTTATTGCAGGGATCACAGCGATTTTGTCACTCTGGGCGGCAGGGAGGTTTGGAGCAAACCCCGTATACGAGACACAAAGGAAAACCAGAAAGCGTTAGCTCACTTCCAATTTTGTAAAAAGCTTGCCCGGAAATTCTGTGAGCTTGCCCGGCCCTAGGCGCTTCACTTCTTCAAAGCTCTGAACGATTGCCCTCCGCAGTCCTTCCACGTTGACGCCAAGAAACCGATCCGGAAACGGCTCGAGTTTTGTAAAAGCCTTCTCAAAGTTATTAAGGGCTCCGACGTAACTCGGATATTCCTTCACACGATAATATCCCGCAGCAGCCTGAATCATTCCCTGGAAGAAAATTCGGCTCTCATCGGGAATCTGCCTCCAGACGTGCTCCCACACCTCGTGGGCTTCCCAATACTTTGACTGGTTGAAGAACTCTACACCTTCTCGAAACCCTTTGAGCTGATCCTCCGTCATGCTGAATTCCTTCAGCGCAGAGCGGTCAATCTGTTCAATTGATTTCTTGCGGACAAGATTCATCGAGGACAAAAAGCTCGCGAGGGAAATGCGACTGCTCAAAATTTTTGCCTCCCAGCTTAGATTTCGGTGGGCTCGTTTCTCAGGTTAATAATGAGTTTTAATAAAAAAGAAATTTTGAAAACAATCAATTCCGAAAAAAGGCTCCTTAAAGGATTTTAAGAGCAAAGCGTCGCTTCTGCCCTTTAATAAAGAAACATCGGCTTGCCGAGCAAATGGCTTAATTTTGGTCTGTATTTCTCGGAATCATACAATTCGGCAACGTCCACCCTTTTTACTCCTTGCGTGAGGGTCTCGATTGGGACAGTCGTGTATTTGCCGTCTCTCAGCGCAACCATGCGGCCATGCTCTTTTCGCAGCGCCATATCCGTCGCGATATTCGCGTAGCTCGTCGCAACCATACGATCCAGCGCATCCGGCTCGCCGCTTCTCATAAGGTAGGCGAGCTGTTGATACACTGTGTGAGTTCCAAGGATTTTTCGCAACGCCTGCTCCGTCACAGCCCCTATGCCGCCGAGTTTTCTGTGACCATAAGCGTCTTCCTCGCCATACTCAACAATCTGTCCTCCCATCAAATGTGCTCCTTCAGATATCGTCATGATTGCATAACCGCTTGGATTGTGCTTTTTGTCGTCCCAAAGAAGTTTCGCGAGTTTTTCGACATCGAAGGGAACCTCGGAAATAATAGCCCGGTCAACACCGGCGAGATACGCCGTAATCAGCGACGTTTCGCCCGAATTCCGGCCGAACAGCTCGATGACAGCAATGCGTTCGTGAGACCCCGCAACAGTGCGCAGGGCGGTGATAAAATTTACGCTCCGAGTCACAGCAGTCGAGAATCCAATGCAGTAATCTGTACCGTGTACGTCATTGTCCATGGTTTTGGGTATCGCGATAACGGGTACGCCCTCCTTGTGCAGCCTGAAGGCGTAGCTTTGCGTATCGTCGCCACCGATGCTCAGAATGACGTCAAGTTTCAACGCTTCGATCACTTTAAGAACGTGCGGAGTGAAATCAACTTTTGCGCCTTTGTCCAGTTTCTCATGTTCGGGTTTACGCAAAAAAGAGGGGATGTCTTCCTTTTTCACTTTCTGCGGATTCGTGCGGGAGGTGTGGAGAAATGTGCCTCCGGAACGGTCCACCGTCCGCGTGTTCCCTTTGTTCAAGTTAATGAAATGATTTCCTTCGTTGTCCGGCGCATTGAAATCATAATTGAGGAGCCCGCCCCACCCTCGCCGGATGCCGACCACTTCAGAACCGTTTTCAGCAGCGCGATACACCGCTGCTTTGATGCAAGGGTTCAACCCGGGGACGTCGCCGCCGCCTGTTAGAATACCGATTCTCATGACTTCCTTTTCCTTTCAAAGACTCTTTCTGTTTCTCGATGTGATGTCGTACGATGGTTAGGTGAAACAAATTTATTTTATCTTTTCAATTCCCCATTGTTTCATACTCTCCAACATTCTGTTATTGGTAAGGTCGTACTGGATGGGCGTGACGGAAACATACCTGCTCTTCACTGCGGATTGGTCGGATTCCAACCCTTCTGAAGTCTCTCCAAGATTGCCCGTCAGCCAGTAGTATTCTTTGTTTGCAGGATCCCGTCGAACGTCAAATCTGTCGTCCCATGTGGCTTTTCCCTGCCGTGTAACCAAGATTCCGCGGATCTCACTTTCGGGAATTGCAGGGACATTCACGTTCAACAACGTCCCTGTGGGTAACCCATTCTCAATAATTTTTGTTGCAAGCCTTCGGGCGATTTTCGCGGCGTAGCGAAAATCAGCCGGACCGTAGGTGGTCAGCGATACTGCCATTGACGGAATCCCGAAAATTGTGCCCTCCGTGGCAGCGGAAACAGTGCCGGAATAAATGATGCTGATGGCCGTATTCGACCCGTGGTTGATCCCCGAAACGAGCAGGTCGGGCTTGCGCTTCAGCAGCGCCCGAATGGCAAGTTTGACGCAATCCGCTGGCGTTCCTTCAACAGCGTATCCAAAGAACTCACCTTCACGGTGAAATTCTCTCACCCGCAGCGGATGGTTCATCGTAATGGCATGACCGACAGCGCTTTGCTGCATCGTGGGCGCAACGACTGTCACTGTGCCCAATTTCCTGAGCTCCTTGACGAGCACATGAATTCCTGTCGCGTCAATGCCGTCGTCGTTTGAAACCAGAATTTCAAGATTTCTCTTTCTTTTTGCCATTTTCACCGAGAATAAGATAGATAAAAATTGACCCAAACAAAAAAACCCTGATTCATCATCAAGGTTTCACCACGTATTCACTTCATTACTGATTTCCGAAATCTACAACATCAATAGCTTTCTTCTTTGGTGGGGAACTTCTTTTGTTTGACATCTTTCACATATGTGCCCACCGCGTTTCTTACAGAGTCGGCAATATGAGCATATCTTCTCACAAAACGGGGATGAAAGTCCTCATACACCCCAAGCATGTCGGAAACGACCAGGATTTGCCCGTCACAGTGGCCGCCCGCGCCAATGCCGATCGTTGGCACATTGACCGATTTGGTCACTTTTGCAGAAAGTGCAGACGGAATTTTCTCAAGCACAATAGCAAAGGCGCCTGCTTCTTCCAGTACCTTTGCATCCTTTAAAATCCGTTTTGCCTCTTCGGCAGTTGCGCCGCGTGGTTGATAGCCGCCGAACTGATGAATGGATTGAGGTGTGAGGCCTATGTGGCCCATCACGGGAATGCCGGCCTGGACAGTTTTACGAACGAGTTCTGCAACACGTTCGCCTCCCTCAAACTTCACACCACCCGCTGCCGTTTCCTTCATCACTCTTCCCGCATTGCGAAAACCTTCATCCGCGTTCGTTTGGTAACTCATGAACGGCATATCGACGATGACCATTGCACGTTCGACGCCGCGCATGACAGCCTTCGCATGGTAGATCATCTCATCGAGCGT
>CAYNRS010000217.1:0-4510 GCA_964399565.1 uncultured Ignavibacteriaceae bacterium | reverse complement strand
GCCGGCGCCAATGAGCGCCACAGCCACCGGTCCGATGCAGCA
This sequence comes from uncultured Ignavibacteriaceae bacterium, assembly GCA_964399565.1. Classification (GTDB taxonomy): domain Bacteria; phylum Bacteroidota; class Ignavibacteria; order UBA10030; family UBA10030; genus JACQPT01. The sequence goes on along the minus strand of CAYNRS010000217.1, from coordinate 4,468 downwards.
AAGTGATGCGACGATTGCCGCGACCACCGAGCCAACGCTCGTGAATTTTGACTGTTCCATTATACCACCTCCTCAAGCATGAATGAATGCGGTTCTTTGGTTTCATCCAGAGTGAACATATCCTGGATGTTCGCTGTAAAAATGTTTGAAACGAGTGAATAATAAATCGTTTGGCGTTGTCGTCTGGTCTTGACAATGTTCTTGTCTTTAAGCTTCCTCAAATGTTGTGAAACGGCGGAATCCGTCAATTCGAGAACTTCCGCCAGGTCGCAAACGCACATTTCTTTATGGGCATGAAGGAGATAGATGATTTTCATCCTTTGTTGATTCCCGGCGACTCCATGGAGGTCAGCGAGAGTCGCCAAACCTTTTTGTAGCGCGAGATTTCGCCTTATGAGGGCAAATTCAGCCTTTGAAAAACTTGGTCCAATACAGATTTTGCCTTCGACATAAACTTTTCTCATGGTTGCTCCTTATTTTAGTAAATGCTAAATTACTAAACCAATATACCGCCGGGAAAGTTCCGTGTCAAGTCGTAGCAACGTGAATTGTCCGCCAGCGGACATTTCGCAAGTGATTGAATTCATAAAGTTGTGGAAGCTAGAAACAATCCGTTTGTCAAGAGAATCCTCAAAAACCAACGAATGCGCACTTGACATTGGCGGTCCGTTCTTACTCCCTTGCAGACCAATCCTTAACGAGATTCGCCTCATGCTTTCAGTTTCCGCTTCGATCTCTGGAAAAATGAAATTCGTTTTGTGGTTTTCCATGATATTGACTGCTCTCCCAGGGCAAACCTACGCCCATCACGGTCGGAAATACCTCGTCACGAGCAGCCATCAGATTGCTGAACCGGGGAGCGTCTACGGCCTTTTTTCGTCAGATCTGCGGAGTCGCCTGGGTCAACAGGCAAGCGGGATAGAACCAGGAATTCTTTTTGGCCTCACTCATCAATGGGAAATGGAAGTCCATACCCATCATGCTTTTGAAGATGGCCTTTTTCGCACTGAGGCCGTTGGAATAGAATCCCGGCTTGGCCTATTTGGAAGCTTTTCCGAAGAAGAGACAGGTGAAGAAGACACGCAATTCGGAGCGGCATTTCTCGCTGAATTTGAAAAGGGACTGCATGAACACGGTGATTCCTTTGAAGGAAGACTGATCGTAGGCGGAACGATTTCGTCGTTGCCCATCGCAGCAAACCTCATTTGGCATGGGTCTTTCGGCGATGAAACCTCGAGTAAATGGCGTTACGCTCTTGGAATGCGCAAAAATATTGTGCCTTCAATTGACGTGGGTTTGGAATTTCAGGGAAATTTTGACGGGTCTTCGGATGCGAGTCTCACGCCTGGAGCTTATATCTCGGCTACTAAAAACCTGGATATAAAACTCGGCGCTTCTTTAGGATCGAACTCGTCCACAAGTGGCCAAACCGTTCATCTTGCGCTGGTGTACGGACTCTAATTTAACGACCAAGATACGAGAGGAGTTTTTCATAACAAACTAAAACCACCACAATTTAAAAACTGAAGGAGGTGAAAAGCATGAAGAGAATAGCATTAACAGTCGGAGTTGTCCTGCTCGTGGCATTCGGCCTATTTGTTCTGCAGGGACCGGGGTCGAGTCTCTCTCCATCCGTTGCAATCGCACAGGAGAAGAAGATGGAAATGAAGCAAGACATGGGCCAGATGAAGATGATGGAGAACAAAACGCTCGATAAGATCAGAGGCGAGCTTAAGGCTGAAAAAAGCAAATTGGCCAAGAAAGGCCAATACAGCTGTTGTAACGCTCCGTCCTGTGACAACTGCGCCATCGCCATGAACATGTGTCCTTGCAGAGATAACCTCAAGAAAGGGGACGCGGTCTGCGGCGAGTGTGCCGACGGCTGGAGTACCGGCCATGGCGATGTAGAGGGTGTTGACGCCTCGACCGTGAAGCGAATGTCTGGCGATATGCTGAAGATGGCGACCGACATGCGCGCAAAGATGTACGGGGAGAAAATGAAGGGAATGAAGAAATAGAAGCGCATGAGACGACTAAAGGGATGGAGCATTCGACTCCATCCCTTTTTTCTTTGGAGTCAAGATGCGATGTGCCACATTTTTGAAAAGGAAAATGGTTCTATCGGCATGCACGTTGATAAATTTGTCACACGATAACGAACGATCATTTAGCTTTTCTTTCACCAAAACAAGGGAGATGTTGTCATGGGACAAAACAAGATGGTTCGAGCAATACTCGCCGGGCTTGCAGGCACCGTGGTAATGACGATGCTCACGTACATGGCTCCGATGATGGGCATGTCAGAAATGAATATTCCGGGGATGCTTTCGGATTTCATGAAGATGTCCGTCGTCGTTGGCTGGGTCGCTCACTTTATGATTGGAATCGGTTGGGCTTTGGTGTACGCCTACTTCGCCGTCGAAAAGATTCCAGGGGCACCTTGGCAAAAGGGAATATTGTTCAGCCTCCTGCCGTGGGTCCTGATGCAAATGATGGCCAGTCCAATGATGGGAATGGGTATGTTCTTCGCATCTTCTTCAGCTCCAATGATGATGGTTATAGGGAGTCTGCTGGGACATATAGTGTATGGTGCTGTGACGGGAGCTATCTACGGTTCTCCAAAAGCGGCAAGCACATCTGTGCCAAAACCATAAGATTAATCTTGTTGTCTATTAGCGATAATAGCGAAATACTGGGAGACATTGAAAAAATATCCTTTCTTGTCAGCGGATTGACAACGGGCATCCAGGGCTGATAACTCTGGCTGAACATCAGCGACGGTAAGGAAATGCTCGATGAGTAGCTGAACTTCAAACGAACAGACTGCAGTAATCGTTTTTTCTGCATCGATGGCCTCCGGCGACATGCTTTGGGTCCTTTCGTCTATAATTGCGGATGTAAGACTCACTCTGTAAATAGCGTTCTGGGTATATCCTCGTTGCCTTTTGAGAGTTCGGAACATTTCTGATCGAAGTTATGTTGGCAAACTTAGCCCACGAGGGCAATTTATGATCCTCAAATCGTTTCCTCTCGTCTTTCTATTCGTAACGTCGGCACACGTCATCTCTCCTTTTGATGACGGTGGAAGATCCCTTATTGGCACTAAACCTCCAGAGTTTGAAGAAATCCAGTGGCTAACTAAATCCACAATTCATTTAGAAGAGCTTCGAGGAAAGGTAGTGCTGATTCGATGGTGGACAGGTCCACAGTGCCCCTTCTGTGCACCGTCGATTCAAGCATTGAATGGCTTAAGCAAAGAGTTTGGCGATAAAGGCCTTGTCGTGATCGGCCTGTACCACCATAAATCTACCAGGCCCCTTGATGAGCATTTTGTGGCTGAACAAAGTCGGCGCTGGGGAATTCGGTTCGCTGTCGGCATCGACAAGAATTGGCACAACCTCGACCGTTGGTGGCTCCAAACAGGCGAGCGAAATTGGACCTCCGTAAGTTTCCTCCTCGACAGCGCAGGTGTTATCCGCTATATCCATCCTGGTGGAGCATACTCTGCCGACCCGTTAGACATCTTCCACACAGCCCAAGAAGACTATCAGACACTGCGATCTTTCGTTCAGAAACTTTTGGGCGAAGAACAGGATAAGAAATAAATATTGTCGGAAACGAAGAAACGAGTTCCTGCAGCGCTACGATCCTCTGCCCGAATTCTGGTTTTTTCTGAATTCCTCCGAATGTCCTTTTTCCCTATCCCGGGAAGAAAATCGCCTCCAAAATTGTCTTATGTATAGATGCTGACATGAAGAGAGACCCCGTCGGACTTCGAATACTTACGCAAAGGGAGAGGGTTAGCTTTCAGGAGCTTTTAGTCAAGCACCTGAATACACTGTATAACGTTGCATATTATTTGACCCGCTCGAAAGACGAAGCCGAAGATCTCGTCCAGGAAACAAGTTTGAAAGCATTTGAAGGTTTTGATCGACTTGAAAAGCCTGGAAGCGCGAGGAGTTGGTTTCTCACGATCTTGTTCAACACGTTTAGAAACCATCATAAACGTCGCAGACAGGCCCCGATCCTTGACATAGAATTAACGGAGGAGCTCGTGGCAACGGCCTCCATAAAACTCTATAATCAGGAAAAGCTTTTTGGTGAATTAATGGAGGACGATGTGCGTCGCGCTCTCATGGAACTGCCTTCGGAGTTTCGATCAGCCATTATTCTTGCCGACCTCGAGGAATGTACGCATCGCGAAATCGCCGAGATATTGGAATGCCCAATGGGATCAGTTGCGTCGCGGCTTTTTCGTGGGCGACAACTCTTGCGTGAATCATTGGAGTCCTACGCGAAGCATCACGGTTTCCTGTGATTCACTATTGTTCTTTTTCGCCATGTGAGGATACGAACGCATGAATTGTTCAACGGCCCGAAAGATACTTCTGACGAACGAATCAACTGAGCAGGTTGTCGGAAGCGATGTGTTTGAAGCCAGGCACCACATTGCCGGGTGTTCAGAGTG
>CAYNRS010000216.1:0-4533 GCA_964399565.1 uncultured Ignavibacteriaceae bacterium | reverse complement strand
CGCTTTTAATATCATTGACCACTTGTTCACGGTGTCGCTCTGTCATAATTCCCAAATCGGAAGCAGTCTTGCCGATGATTTCCTCAATGCGATATCCCACGAGATCGCAAAAAGCCGGGTTCGCCTCAACATACTTTCCATCAAGGGTCGTAATGACCAGGGCGACAGGACTGGATTGGAACGCAGCGGAGAACTTTGCTTCACTTTCTCTGAGTGCATCTACTGCCCGCTTGCGCTCGGTGATGTCCTTGGCTACACCGATGAGGGCCACGATGTGGCCTTGCTCATCCTTAACCACCGAGGTGGAGAGCGAGATCTGGAATTCATTCCCATCTTTCCGTCGGTTCCATAATTCACCGCTCCAGCCACCGCGCATCGTCGCAGGCCGAATTTGCTCAACAACCTCGGGTGGATTATTCGGTGAGCGAACAACACGGATATGCTTTCCCAGAATCTCGTGTTCGTCATAGCCATATGTTTTTAGGAACGCTTCATTTACAAAGAGTACATTATCTTCCATATCAGTTATGCTCACACATTCGCCGATGCTTCTAACGGCGTGCGCGAGCATTCTAATTCGTTTCTCCGCTTGCTTCCGCTCCGTAATATCCCTCACAATGTTGCGGTACTCGAACGGTTTGCCGTCACCATCGCGCACGATTCTTGTGGCCTGTTCAACCCATCGGGCATTTCCGTCTTTGGTACGGGCGCGGAATTCACACATCGTGTCGATCACACTGCCGTTTGACTGCTCGACGTAGAAGTCCACGACCCGCCGGCGGTCTGTTTCATGGATCAGTCTCGCATAGAAGTGACTGAGAATTTCTGACGGTGGATACCCCGTGGCCGAGAAAAGGTTTGGACTGGCATAGGTCAGTTTGCCCTTTGCATCGCACACGTAGAAGATCTCGCTGATATTCTCGACGAGATTCCGGAATCTCTCCTCGCTGTACCTCAGTGCAGAGAGCGCGGCTTCTTTGTCCCGCTGTGCGCGTTTTCGGTCGAGCGCGTTTCTCACAGCCGAAGGCAGTCGAGTCAGATGTTCCTTTACGACATAGTCGGCGGCTCCCGCTTTTATGCATTCGACAGCCGTCTCCTCGTCGAGCGAGCCCGTGACAATGATAAAAGGGGTCGTAGGCATTCTCTCAACTGCTATTGCCAGCGCTTTCATTCCATCGAACTGCGGGAGCGAATAGTCGGACAGAATAAGATCGGGCGAATATTCTTCAAGCCCTCGACGGAAATCTTCCTCGCTAACGACAACTCTGGTTTCAAAGGTAATTTTGGACTTCTTGAGTTCCGCTTGAACAAGAACAACGTCTGCGGGGTTATCTTCAAGGATCAATATTCGGGTCTTGGAATTCAAGGAGGTCGGAAACATCACTTTGCTCGCGTGCGAGTCCTTTTACCGAGGCGGTTGATTCAGCAACAGCCAATAGAGACCCAGTTCAGTGACCGCATTGGTAAATTTGTCGAAATCGACAGGTTTCAAAATGTAACTGTTGACGCCAAGCTTATAGCTATTGATGACATCCTGCTCTTCTTTTGAGGATGTCAACACAACGACAGGGACCATTTTCGTTCTTTCGTCGGATTTGATACGACGCAACACTTCCAACCCGTCCACTTTTGGAAGTTTCAAGTCGAGCAGTATGACTTTCGGCCCATTCTCGATTTTCCGGCCTGTATACGTCCCGTTGCCGAACATAAAATCCAAAGCCTCTGCTCCATCTTTCACGTGGATCAGTTTATTGGCAAGATGATGCTTCTTGAGGGCACGGATGGTTAGTTCGGCGTCGTTTGGATTGTCTTCAACCAACAAGATTTCGACTTCATTCAGATTCATGGCTGACAACCTCCTCTTTGGGAAGTGAAAAGTAGAATGTCGCACCTTCGTTGACCTTGCCTTCAGCCCAAACACGGCCGCCATGACGGACGATAACGCGCTGCACAATGCCAAGCCCAACACCCGTGCCTTCAAATTCTTCCTGTCTATGTAATCGCTGGAACACACCGAACAGCTTATCGGCATACCTCATGTCGAATCCCGCGCCATTGTCCCGCACGAAGTAGATTTGCTCTTTTTCGTTCTCCGCATAACCTATCTCGATTCTTGCGTCCGCTTGGTTTCTGGCGAATTTGAATGAATTGGAAATCAAATTAGCTATTACCTGATGCATCAACGCGCCATCGCAATACGCCTCCTTCAGATCTTTGAATTGCACCTCGACAGATCGTTCTGGTTCACCTTGTTTTATCTCGCGTACGGCTGCTTGGAACATGCCTTTCATATCGGTTCGCCATTTTCTGATTTCTTGCCGGCCGACTCGAGAAAATGCAAGGAGGTCGTCGATCAACTGAGCCATCGTCGCAGTGTTGGCTGAGATTGTTTGAAGAAAGCGTTTTGCTTCATCATTAAGTTGTGGTGCATGCTCTTGCATCAAGAGTCGGGAGAATCCGTTGATCGCTCTCAAAGGTGCCCGGAGGTCGTGCGAAACAGAGTAGGAAAACGCCTCTAGCTCTTTGTTGGCGGCTTGGAGTTGGGCTGTGCGCTCAATGACTTTTTGTTCGAGTTCTTCATTGAGTTTTCGAATTCTTTCTTCCGCCTTCTTTCGCTCGGTGATGTCGTGCACCCCGCCGACGAGGTGGGTGCAATTCCCGGCGCCGTCAAGAACAGGTGCGACGCTGACCTCGCCCGTTAGCCTTCCGGTCGGATAATCCGATGTCTCCTCCCATCGCACGATCTTTTTCTCTCGGATGGCCTCTCTATATTTTTCCAACACTAAAGTCAACGATGGTTCCGGGATTATTTCGTTCACCAATTTGCCCACTACGTGAGCAGAATCGATTCCCGTCGTCGTGACAAAAGCGTTGTTGACAGAGATGAATCGGTATCGTCCATCCTTTTCTGCCGACAGATGAAAGATGACATCGCCGACTGTATTATAGATAGAAGAAAGCCGTAGTTCGCGTTCCTGCAGGGCTGCGGTTCGTTCCATCACTTTTTCTTCGAGCAGCAGATTTATTTTTCTCAACTCTTCTTGCACATGAAGAAGTTCTTTGTTCTTTTGTATAGCCGTTTCATACGTTGAAAACAATAGATCAAGGATTTGCAGGCGGTCGGAGGTAATCGAATGTCGTTGTCCGGCGAAGTAGATTTCTACACCCAGTTGCGTTCCAGCATGTTTTCTGAGTTTTCGGTTGACAAGAATGTACTCGATGCGGGAAAAGAGATATTTCTCATCGTAGGGCTTAACAATGAAGTTGTCGGCAGCACAGAGCAATCCTCGGACAATGTCTGCGGGGTCCGAGAGCGATGTCAGAAGAATGACCGGGATATCTTTGAGCAGCTCGTCTGATTTGATCTGGCGACAGAGCTCGTAACCATCCATCTCCGGCATCATAATATCGCTGATGACAATCGTGGGTTTCTGCCTAAGCACCGACTCCAACGCTTGCTTGCCGTTTGAGGCAACGGAGACATGAAACCCGCGCTGCTCGAGAATGCTCTTGAGATACTCGGATTGTGTGGGGCTATCCTCAACAACGAGAATCTCGACGGAGTTGTTATCCATTTGCCTTGGAGGTTCCATAGTTGAAGAACTCTTTTGAGGGTCTGATACAGGCGTTTTGGGTTTAGACCTTCGCCGCTGTGTCAACTTAGGAGATTTCATTGCTTTCCTCCTTCACTCGTTTTGCGCACGAGACTTTTGAGTGCTTCGATAATTTTTTCCGGCGTAAGAACATATGTTGCAGCGCCACGGGCAATTGCTTCCCCGGGCATACCATGGACAACCGAGCTTTCTTTGTCCTGCACAATGGTGATAGCCCCCGTGTCTTTCAACAATTTCAACTCCTCCGCCCCGTCTTTTCCCATGCCCGTGAGCAAGACACCGATTGCACGCTGGGCATACACGCCTGTAACTGAACGGAAGAGAAAGGAAACCGAAGGACGCAACCCGTTTTCTGGCTCGTCCTTTGACAGGATGATTCGACCGGGTCCTTCGACTCCCATGTGAAATCCATCCGGGGCTACGTAAACGTGCCCGGAAAGAAGCTTTTCACCGTGCTCTCCGACGTGAACGGGCAAACGAGACGATTCACTCAGCCATTCGACAAATCCATCTAGAAATCCGGATGCCATGTGCTGAACAATGAGGACGGGGGCACGAAAATTTTGAGGAAGCGCAGACAACATCGATTGGAGAATGATGGGACCGCCTGTCGAAGCACCGATTGCAACAACCTGTGCATCAACCCCTTTCCGCACATCGAATGGGGAAACTGGAACAGAGACAACATCGCGCGTGACACCCTGTCCCTTGTTGTCCGCCGGTCGTGCCCACCGTCTGACAACCTTCACTTCTGACATCAATTTGACAGTTTTGAGCAATTCTTCAGCCGCTATTTCATACTCAAGGTGGCCTATGCCTTTCGGCCGACGGACAACGGCAAGCGCTCCTGCCTCAAGAGCATGAAACGTTGTAGCAACTTCCTCCGACGTTGAGCTGCCGCTTACGATGACGATTGGTG
>CAYNRS010000215.1:0-4545 GCA_964399565.1 uncultured Ignavibacteriaceae bacterium | reverse complement strand
CGCGGCCCGTTACGTCATACACACTCAGGCGGACCTGGCCTGCTTTTGTTATTGAATATGCCAGCTTTGTGCTTGGATTAAACGGGTTTGGGAAATTCTGTCCAAGCTTGACGTTTGGATTCGAAGCAGTCGACGAGAATTGGGCATTTCCGACCCACGCACTATTCAGGATCTCAACAGGAAGGCTCTCTGCCTTTGGGCTTGCAATCATCACGTTTGCCAAGAAGACGCTATTTGTCATGGTTTCGCTTTTTACGCGATAAGAGATTCTTGCAATCGATCCCTCTCCCTTTGATAGATACAGCTTTGAGGATCCAAGGATGACCACGTTCGCCGTGGAATCGTTCGGCTGATAAGAGGAGACAATCCAATCGGCGTTCGGATTTCTGTTTGCTCTCTGGAAATCGAAGAGCTCGATATTTGCGGAGCTGCGGATGGAAAACTGGAGCCCCGCCACGTCGTCATTGTTGTTCAGGATTATTTCAATCGTCGAGAGACTTGTACGGACCACAGAAATACTGTTTTGTCCGTTGCCAATTGACGCCGCAAAGACCAACATCGCTAAAGTCAGATTGTTGTAGCTGTATGCTTTTTTCACTGTCGCCCCAGTTTTTCTCATGCCATGGAATGTTCACACGGCATACCGCTGAATTGTCATTTTTGGGAAAACCGATAGTGCTTCTGTAACTCTTTAACATAAAACGGCTTATAAGCATGCAGGGATTACTTTCGGGACTTAGGAAACGATCGCGCTTTTGTAACTTCTACAAAAAGCGCCTTCACGCTGCTGAATTTTAAGGTCTCATTACCTATCTTTTTGAAGTTTCTTCTCCATCCTCTCGCTAAAGGACACTCCAATGTATAAGGCCCTCGTTTTTTCAATCATCTTTTTTGCATCTCTTTCAGTTGCGCAAAACCAGGTTGCAGACGTCGTTTTCTCGAACTCAAAGGTGTGGACGGTCGACAAATCGAAACCTAACGCAGAAGCCGTCGCAGTTCTGGGAGGCAGAATACTTGCCGTCGGGTCGAACGCAGAAATCAAGGAGTTCACAGGCAGGTCCACGAAAGTCATCGATGTGAAAGGCAAACGGATGTTGCCCGGATTCATCGATAACCATACGCATTTCATAAGCGGCGGCTTTCAGCTGCAAAGCGTGGATTTGAAAGACGCGAAGAATGAAGAGGAATTCGCACGCAGGATCAAAGAACGCGCGGAACAATATCCCAAACGGTGGATCACGGGCGGAGATTGGGACCACGACAACTGGCCAGGCGGAAATCTCCCGACAAAAGAGCTCATTGATCAATTCACGCCGAACACGCCCGTTTTTGTCAACCGATACGACGGACACATGTCCTTGGCGAACACGTATGTCCTAAAACTCGCCGGCATAACAAAAGACACAAAGGACCCGCCGGGCGGCACAGTGGTGAAGGATCCAAAAACCGGCGAGCCGACCGGTGTTCTCAAAGATGAGGCGATGGGCTACGTGTATCGCCATATGCCTCCTTCCACGGAAGAAGAGCGCATGGATGCCGCACGACTGGCACTTGCTGAGGCGAGAAAGCTCGGCGTCACGAGCATACAAGATGTTTCCTATGCTGCCGATGTCAAGGCGTATCAGAAACTAAAGGCAAGCGGAGAGCTCACATCGCGATTCCATTGCCGCATGCCGATTTCCCAGTGGGAACATCTGGCGAAATCGGGAATCTCGGTTCCGTTCGGCGATGAGTGGGTTCGCCTCGGTTCTCTGAAAGCATTTGCAGACGGTTCGCTCGGTTCTTCGACGGCTTTGTTTTTCGAGCCGTTCACTTCCGACCCAGGCACAAAAGGACTTCCGAGCGATATCGTGATCGATGGGAGCCTGGAAAAATGGGCTCTGGGCGCGGACAAAGCCGGACTTCAGCTTTCCATTCACGCGATCGGCGACAGTGCGAATAGCGTGATACTGGATTTGTTTGAGAAAATCGTGAAAACACATCCTGCGTGGGACCGGAGGTTTCGTGTCGAGCATGCGCAGCACATTCATCCGAAAGATTTCAAGCGGTATGCTCAGCTTGGAGTGATCGCTTCTGTCCAGCCGTATCATGCCATTGACGACGGGCGTTGGGCAGAGAAGCGCATCGGTCACGAGCGCTGCAAAACGACATATCCGTTCAAGTCGTTTTTGGATAACAATGTAAAAATGTGTTTTGGCAGTGACTGGACAGTTGCGCCGTTGAGTCCGTTACTGGGCATTTACGCCGCTGTCACCCGCCGCACCACAGACGGTGCAAACCCGAACGGCTGGTTTCCGGAGCAGAAAATTTCTGTGGAGCAGGCGATTGAGTGCTACACGATAAACAACGCATACGCTGCGTTCGAGGAAAAGGAGAAAGGGTCGATTTCTTCGGGCAAGCTAGCAGACTTGGTTGTGCTCTCGGAAGATATTTTGAAGATTGATCCCGTTAAAATCGAGAATGTGCAAGTTGAGATGACAGTGGTGGGAGGAAAGGTTGTGTTCGAGAAGAGTTCAGCAAAGAACAAATAAATACATTTGAGTCATTCGACACGCCCTGGATGGCTTCCAAAGTTCAATTCGCCCGCTACTCTGCCATTGTGCTCTTTGGCCTGTTTGGTCTACAAGGGATATGGGGATCATTGAATCAAATGGCGCAATGCGACACTCTTGGCAAATCGCTACAAACACTTGCGCTCTTTGGATATGGGGGCGTAGGATTGGTGATTGCGTTTCGAGTGATGATGAAGAAACCACGGTTGTACATCATTGAAGCTATCTGGTCAGTGTGCATTGTCTTGGCGGCAGGTGTGGCACCATCTGTGTGGGGTAGTGCGCCGATCATAACCAGCTTTATGAGCGCACTGGCGGCGGCCGTGATCATAGCGGGTGGACTCTGGTTGCTTCGCATTTCTCGAGTCGCGCCCTAATCAATCGGCGATGTAAAGGCCAAATCAGATGATTGTCTTGGACGACAAAAACGCGGTATAACTTCAAGGGGAATCGCTGACATGGAAAGCACAACAATCGATACGTTGATTTTCGGTGTCGCTGGAATATGGGTTTTGGTTTGGTCGATTATTATTGTCATCATGGTCTTTCAAAAATTCTCGGGGAAGGAGGCTTCTTCTGAAGAACGACTCCCCAAACCCCATCCGACGCTCCATCGCATTCAGCGGTATATTCTTTGGCTCTTCGCTGTTTCCTTCGTGATTCGAATGCTTGCAGGCTTCATGGGCTGGGCACCGCCTTTTCCTCCATCATGAATGCGCTAACGATCCAGTCGTCACTGCAACATGCTATGAGATTCTCTTCGTACTCACCCACTCTTTGGACTGGCACTCATGAAAACACGCTTTATTTGGAGGGAAGTTGCGAAATAGCAAATTTCGCGGACGAAAAGCCCGCCCGACCAAGTCGTTCAGGCGGGTCTGCGGCTACCTTTTGAAGCAATGGACGTTTCAAATCATAAACGGCAACTTCGGTCAGCGATGCTCTTCGGCATGGCGTATTTCGTCATTGGCGTCGCATTTGGTGAGCTTGCCGGTGCGGCTTCTTCAGACCAAACCCGTGTCATTTGGCGTCTCGGCGCATGGTTCGCCAGCGGCGTCGCTTTCGCGGCCCACATTTGGTACGAGCATTTTAGTATGCGTCATGTCCCGCGTTGGACGGCTATGCATACATCTCTTTCCGTTGCCATCGGCGCTTTTGCGCTTGCGGCAATGGCGAACATTCATGACCTTTCCTCGACCACGGGTTATCGACCTATCATGCTCATTGCGCTCATAGCATGGCCATTGCTCACCGCAGTGCCAGCGTACGGTGTGGCGTGGGGAGTAGCCGCTTTTTTCAGCTGGCGGCAGAAGATCAATGAGCAATAATGCTGCTCGGAAGGAGAATTGACGCCCCTACGGACGCGATTCGCCAAGAGAATGTCTGTCTTGTAGGGGTTTGATTTGCCCATCTCAAAAACTATCTTGTCACTCCTGCGGATTTTTAGCGGGAGTCCAGAAAACGGCATTCCGTCCTAAAATCCGACGGAATGACAGATGTATTTTTGAGATGACTTGTAATCAAACCTCTGCTGCTGAAACAATACAATCCACATGACAACAAATCAATTTCGAGTCCTTGCTTTGAGTCTACCTGAGGTTGTCGAAAAATCTCATTTCGCACATCCTGATTTTCGCGTGCGGGGCAAGATATTCGGCACTCTGGGTTTTCCTCGATCAGGCTGGGGGGTTGTTATGCTGACCCCAAAGCTTCAGAAAAGCTACCTCGAATCTGATCCCGATGCTTTCATGCCTGTCAAAGGCAAATGGGGGTTGAGGGGAGCGACAAAAATTTATCTCAGATTGGCGCGAAAGGCACATGTAAAAGAAGCGCTCGTTGCGGCATGGCATAATAAGGCGCCGAGGAACCTGAGACAGAAGGTCGATGTGCAATAATGTAAAAGGCGGGCGAATCGAAACAGATCCATGATTAAACTGTAGGGGTAAGACATGTTTACCCGCCAAGGTTTGTGGCGGGTCGTGCCCCTACAGGG
>CAYNRS010000214.1:0-4551 GCA_964399565.1 uncultured Ignavibacteriaceae bacterium | reverse complement strand
CGATTTTTTGGGGAACGCCGAGCGACTCTGCAATCTGCCACACCTGAGTTTTGTAGAGATCACCCAGTGGATTGATGGCACTTGCCGTGTCCCCGTAAAGCGTCCCATAACCGAGCAAAAGTTCCGTCTTATTGCTCGTTCCGATGACAAGAGCTCTCTCGTGCGCGGAGACGTCATACAGCACTATCATTCGTACGCGAGCCATGACGTTGCCCCGTCGGACTTTGTCCGTCACTTTGTGTTTCTCGCAATAGGCGTCGACCATCGCAGAAATGTCGATCGTCTCCGACTCAATGCCGAGCTCTTGAACGACCAGTTCCGCATCCTGGAGACTTTGCGGCGAGCTTGACTTATATGGTAAAATGACGGCATGGGTGTTGGCTTTTCCCAATGCCTTTGCGGTGAGGTAAGCTGAAACCGCCGAATCAACTCCGCCCGAGACGCCGATCACTCCTTTGGAAAACCCCGCGTTGTGTGTCTCATCCTTGATGAACTGGACAAGCAGGTTTGTTACCGTCTCTGCATGAAGCTTGAGGGCTTCCTTTTGGTCGACTCTGGCGGTTTCCATATTTTCATGGGAGAAGGCTGCCTTCTACCTTATTTTACCTGAAAGAAGGCAGCCTTCTTTCGTGTTACTCTCCGTCCATCATTTCTTTCAACGCTTTGCGGATGATGCTGAACCCCTCGTCCACTTCTTCGTTTTTAAGGGTTAATGGCGGTCGAAAGCGGATTGAATGATCCCCGCAGCCAATCAGTATCAAGCCCGCTTCATAAGACTTTTGTTTCAAGAGCTCCCTGCTTTGCGACGAATCAAGGTCTATCGCGCAGAATAATCCCCTTCCACGGGCATTGGACACAAGGCCGGGAAAATCCTGTTCCAGCGACTGCAATTGATGCATAAGGTGCTCACCGACGATTCTTGCATTCTCCACGAGTCCTTCTTCACCTATGATTTCGAGTATCTTTGCAAATCTCACCATATCGATCAAGTTTCCGCCAAACGTGGAGTTGATGCGGCTTGGTTTATGGAAAACGTTCTCGAGAACATCATCAATTCTGTTGTCGCACATAAACCCGCAAATCTGGGTCTTCTTCCCAAACGTCAACATGTCGGGCTCGACAAAGTGCTCGTATGCCCAGAACTTGCCAGTAATACCGACACCCGTTTGAACCTCGTCAAAAATGAGCAGGATCTCGTTCTCATCACAGATGTTTCTCAATTGGACGAGGAACTCTTTACGGAAGTGATTGTCCCCGCCTTCACCCTGGATGGGTTCAATGATCAAAGCCGCGATATCATCCGGGTTGTTGATGATGGATCGCTTGATTTGCTCAATTGCAAGGGCTTCTTCTTTCTTTACTTGTGCCTGGTTGGCATCATTGAGCGGAAAGTGAACCGAGGGATTATGGATTCTGGGCCATCGGACTTTTGGAAAGTAGTTCGTCTTTGTCGGGTCCGTGTTCGTGAGTGAGAGTGTGTACCCGCTGCGACCGTGAAATGCCCGCCGGAAATGAATGACCTGGCGCCCCCGTTCTTCTGTGTACCCTTTAATGAAGTTCTTTCGCACCTTCCAGTCAAACGCGGTTTTGATGGCATTCTCGTTTGCCAGCGCTCCACCGTCGACGAAAAACAAATATTGGAAGTGGGTCGGTTTTGCCGCACGCGTAAACGTCTCCACGAACTCCGCCATCTCGACCGTATACGCATCCGAGTTCGAGGGTTTGTTCACGGCCACCCTGCCGAGTCTCTCAAGAAACTCCTGTGTCACCATTTTCGGGTGATTCAGGCCGATTGACCCTGACGCAAAGAATGTGAAAAAGTCGAGATATCGCTTGTTGTACCGTGAATCGTAAAGGTAGGCACCTTGACTTCGTCGAAGGTCGACAACGAGGTCAAAACCGTCGACAAGCATGTGACTGGAGAGCGTGGAATGTACTTCTGTGGGAAGAACCTTTACAGGGTTTTTGGTCGTCGGCTTTTCCTGGAGCGATTTATCGCCGGACCCGTTCGACTTGGACTTGGAAATGTCTATAGCATCTTTTGTTTTCTGAGACATATGGCACCATGGAAGGAGATGAGTTTGAGTTCAGAGTTGTTGAGATGATATCAACACTCAAAAGAATTCCTGGTGCTCATACAACGATGTGATGTAGGGTCTGCCCTGCATTGCCGTCTCAGTAGTTATCGATTTGCGCTCTTTGCAGTTTGCCGCTATAATCGACATAGACAGTCTTCCATTCTGTGAAGAAGTCGTAGACTGTCCACCCGCCTTCACGATGGCCGTTACCCGTCTGTTTCACCCCTCCAAACGGCAGATGCGCTTCAGCGCCAATCGTCGATGCATTAATGTACGTAATTCCGGCCTGAATATCCCTCATGGCAGCGAACGCTTTATTAACGTCCCTTGTATAGACAGAAGAGGACAGGCCGTAAATTGTGTTATTCAGCGTCAAAATAGCGTCTTCCAGCGATTTTGCACGGAGCACAGAAAGCACGGGTCCGAAGATCTCCTCCTTTGCAATTCTCATCGTTGGCAACACGTTGGAAAAGATTGTCGGCTCATGGAACCAACCATTGCTCAGGCCGTCCCCTTTTGCCGGGGATCCTCCGGAAACCAGTGTGGCCCCCTCCTTTTTGCCGATTTCCACATAACTTTCGACCGTTTTCCTTTGGCTTTCATTCACACAGGGCCCAACGTCAGTATCGGATTTCAGGCCATCGCCGAGTTTGAGTTTCTTTGTCCTGTCGACAAGCATGGACATGAACTCGTCGTAGATCTTGTCATGCAATATCAATCTGCTCGTCGCTGTGCACCGCTGGCCGGTTGTCCCAAAAGCACCCCACAGGACGCCGTCAAGAGCAAGTTCGAGGTCCGCGTCGTCCATGACGATTTGTGCGTTCTTGCCCCCGAGTTCGAGTGAGACTCGCTTCAGCGTGTCTGCTGCGTCTTTCGAAATCTGTTTTCCCACAACTGTCGAGCCGGTAAAGGAGACTAAATCGACATCCGGATGGCCCACAATGGCAGTGCCCACTTCTGAACCGCCGCCGTGCACAATATTGACGACACCTTCTGGGATGCCGGCCTCCATCATGATTTCAACGAGCGTCGTCGCCGTCTTGGGAGTGTCCTGCGCGGGTTTGAAGACCACCGTGTTGCCTGAAAGAACTGCTGGGAATATTTTCCACGTCGGGATAGCCATCGGGAAATTCCACGGAGTGATCACGCCAGCGACACCGATGGGCACGCGCATGGACATCGCAAATTTGTTCGGCAACTCAGACGGCACAGTTTTTCCAAAAAGCCTCCGACCCTCTCCCGCCGCATAGTAAGCCGTGTCAATTCCTTCCTGTACATCCCCGCGGGTCTCGGCCAGCACTTTACCCATTTCGCGGGTCATTTCGCGTGCGAGCTCTTCTTTTCTCTGGGCCATGAGGTCGCCCAATTTCCGCAAAATGTCGGAACGTGCGGGGGCGGGAACAAGGCGCCACTTCTCGAAGGCCTTGCGCGCTGCGTTCACCGCTTCATTGACATCCTCTTTACTCGATTTTGGGAAGATCCCCACAACCTCTTCCCAGTTGGCAGGATTACGGTTTTCAAACGTCCGTCTCGATTTTGCGTCAACCCATTTGCCGTTAATAAAGTTTTGGAACTTCTGAGCCATCGGTAATTCTCCAGATCAATTTAAACCGACTTTTTCAAAAATGTAATTTACCTGTTTCAGGCTTCTTTTTGCATCGAAAAGATCTTCCACTTCTTTACCGCTCAAAACTTTTTTCACTTCTTTTGCAGATTTGATCAGACTCTTGAAATCCTGACCGTTGTGCCA
Organism: uncultured Ignavibacteriaceae bacterium; assembly: GCA_964399565.1. Classification (GTDB taxonomy): domain Bacteria; phylum Bacteroidota; class Ignavibacteria; order UBA10030; family UBA10030; genus JACQPT01. Next base: position 723 of record CAYNRS010000214.1, on the reverse strand, counting down.
TACCTTCATCGCTTTTTTCTGCACAAGTCTGTATGCGACCTCACGTTTCATCCCTTTTTTTGTCAGAGCCAGGAGTACTTCCTGGGAAAAAATGAGGCCTTTTGTTGCTTCGAGGTTACGCTTCATGTTATCCGGATAGACAGCAAGGTTCTCCATCACAGTTGTAAACTGTGCGAGCATGTAATCGAGAAGAATACAGCTGTCCGGCATGATTACTCGCTCCACGGAGGAGTGTGTGATGTCTCTCTCATGCCACAGCGAGATGTTCTCCATCCCTGCCATCGCATTTCCCCGAATGATACGTGCCAGACCGGCAATCCGTTCACAAATTATTGGATTGCGCTTATGGGGCATGGCTGAGGAGCCTTTCTGCCCTTTGGTAAACTGTTCTTCAACCTCGAGCACCTCTGTCTTCTGTAAGTGGCGAATTTCTGTTGCGAATTTTTCGAGCGAGCTGGCGCAAACAGCAAGAGCGTTGACGAATTCTGAATGGCGGTCCCGTTGCACAACCTGCGTGGAAATGGAATCCGGCTCCAGCCCGAGCTTCCTGCAAACATGCCGCTCAACTTCAGGGTCAAGATGCTGGTATGTTCCCACTGCACCGGAAATTTTCCCAACAGAAATCGACTTTGTGGCTGTCTCCAGCCTACGAATATTGCGGAGCGTTTCAGCATACCAAAGAGCCAGTTTTAAGCCAAACGTAGTGGGTTCCGCGTGGACTCC
>CAYNRS010000213.1:0-4567 GCA_964399565.1 uncultured Ignavibacteriaceae bacterium | reverse complement strand
TCCTGGCTGTGGCTCCGCGCGCTCGAGAGTCGTTTGAATTGTTTGCGTATTCTGATTCACAGCGAGGGAAACGGAATAGGAATACGACAGTTTCGCCGTCGAAGTCAACTTCCACGTAATCTTTGAAAGACCCGACCAGTTGTTACTCCTCCTCGGTGAAAATCTGGTCCCGCCGGCGATCGAAGAATACAAGCCATGGGGAGCTTTCAACTCGTACCCGGTAGGCCTCCCCTCTGCGTCTACCACTTCAACCCATCTCGAATACCCATCAGACAGATTTACATTGAGGTTTGAGAAGAAACTCATCTTGCCAGGAATCTCGATTCCAAGAACCGGAAGGAGTTGACTCGTGAAAGGTTCCGGACCGCTCAACCACACTTCGTATATATCGGTGTTGAAATTCGACCGGGATTGATCGTTAAAACCAAGATGGTCTCGTTTGTGATTCATCCCACCGGAAAAAATGTCGCTTCCCTCCTTTGTCGTAAAGCTCACAACACCTGACGTCGCCTGACCGTATTCTGCATTGTACCCTCCCGTGATGACTTCAACCTCCTGTATTGCTCCCAGGGGCAATTGAATGCCGAACCCTGTTCCAGCAAGCGGATCCTGAACAGAAATCCCGTCAAGAAGGTATGCCGTTTCATAACTTCGCCCGCCGCGTATGTGAATTTGGTCGTCCGATTTCACGACGCCAACTTGGAGGGCAACAATCTCGGACACATTCTGAACTGCGGCGGCCTGAAGGTCCTCACTTCTGACCGACCTTCTGCTTGAAGTTTCTTCTATGTCGAAAAGCGGCTTCTCACCTACGACGAGGATTTCCTGGCCCAGTGATAGCGCGGTTTCCTCCAACAAAATATCCAAAGTTGTCTCTTGACCCGCCTGAACTTTTACTGCCGAAAACTGCACCATCTTGTATCCGATCAATGTGACTTCGACGACATAGACGCCTTCGTTGACCTTTGAAATTGTGAAATTGCCATCGATATTCGTGGCAGCGCCGTAATACGTCCCTTTCACAACGACATTGACACTTGGAAGCCCCTCTTGAGTTGCTTTGTCGACAACTCGCCCTTTGATGGAACCTGTTTCAGGTTGCTGGGGATACAATGAAAAAGGGATAAAAACAGCGACAAGAACCTTTGTCAGCCTCTTTCGTTGGGAATTCAACATTTTAGAATCCAAATTCCTCTACAAAAACCTTATCCAGGAACGCCTGAATTCCCTTTCCTCCGTTTAGTCGTCCATTCAGCAAATGCAGCGGCACTCCCAGAAACACAAAGCGTTTTGAGTTATCTATTACACCCACCGTCGGTGTTCCGACGTAATGATACTGCATTGCTAGCCTCGCATCCGCTGGTTGAAGCCTGTAGATATATCGTGCATCCGCGCGCCTGTAAATGGGCCGCATGAACAGAAGGTGAAAATTGGTGGGCTGATTCGCAACTGTAAGAGAGTCGAATTCAAGAGTTGGATACAACTGCGACGGTACCGATGAATCGGGAAACAGGACATAGTTTTTGGGGATCCTTGTTGTTCCGGGCGACGGCACGGCTGGATTTGGCAAAATTACAGAACTGATGCTGTCCAATGGGGCAAAATCAACAAGCGACCCTCTTGGATCTCCAACAGCAGACGCAAACTCTGTCGTGTAAATGACCCTGCCGCCGGATGCCCAATACAAATAAAGTGGAATTTGGGCAACGGGAAGGCTCGGAAACTGGTCAGTGTACCAAAGCACGAAGTCGAATAATTTGAGCGTGTGCACGAATGCTGGGTTCAGGATGGCAGGTACAAGAACGCCGGGGTTGGGAATCGTTGCGCCCACGCGAATATCGAACTCATCATAATTCGCGAAACGCCCACCCACAGCACTCGAGAATAATTTTCGATAAAAACTGCGCACGGAATCCAAATCAACCTTTTGATAATCACTGACTACAACAAGCTTACTTTTTGGCTTTTTCACGAACCACGCTCGCGGTCCCTGGGGAAGTTGAACTCGAGGGCTAAAATCGCCGGCAACATCCCTCACCTGAAGATGAAGCACGTTTCTGTCATTGAGGCGCAGACCGGGTAGAATGCCGATTCTTCGCATGTTTGGAAATGTTCCTGTATACACTTCTGCGTTGACTTCCCCACTCGCCGCATCCGTAACTGTTCTCGGGGAAAGAAGCGTGAAAAGAGTAGCAGTGGCTGACATGGTGAACGAACGAGAGAAAGAAGAGTCATTCAGAGAAATCCGGCAGGAGTCAATCGTTTCGTCCCCATCGAGATCCGTTCCTATCCACGAGAAGCTTGCAACGGTGAATGTGGTTTCGGGTTGTTGAATTACCTGGCCTGGATTGGAAGGATCCGTTAAAAACGTCACCGAGGGCGGGCTGTTGCGAATTGGAAATCCCTGCCTTGCTCCGTATGGATCCATAGCAGAGGGAAGTGATTCCAACTCAGAATCGAGCGCGTCGAACACACCGTTGATGTTTTTGTCCCAGTACGGCCTGGGTGAAAGCCTTACTACCGACCCCGCCGCAAGCCCCGAAAAAGTGTTGTCAATCGCACGTATTGCGACGAGATACAGCTGCTTTGCCTGCTTCAGCGGGAATTGAATGACAGAATCGGTGGCCGTGACAAAGGAGTACGATAATGTATCAGGGTCGGGAAGGGAAATAAGATTTGGAGCGAGCGCGAGAAGATAACCGACGACAAATCCGTCGGCATCCTCTCCCCACCATCGCAAACGCTGCTTGCTTATACCGTCAGCGATGGATGAATCGGGAAACAACCAGAAATACGTTTTTGGTTGAAGATTGCCGACGGGCTGGCTCGCGTGTTCCTTTACGCAGCCTGCAGCCGCAACGAGAAGCGCGCACGCAACAATCCCCGAAAGTGAGAATTTACGCATACAGGTGGTTGGCAGTCGAAATCAGCAACCTGCAGACTTTGAGGATCATTACTTGATAAGCATCATCTTCCTTATTTGTACAAAGGAGCGCCCCGTTTCAATCGTTGACAATGCTTCAAACCGATAAAAATACAACCCGGAGCTCATCCCCAAACCGTTCCATCTGAACTCATAGAATTTCGAGTCCAATTCTCCGTCCACAAGCCTTGCTACTTCTTGACCAAGAACATTAAAAATCTGCAAGCGGGCATAACTTCGCGTCGGTACTGCTACGCGGATCGTCGTCAAGGGGTTAAACGGATTCGGATAGTTCTGTTCAAGGGAGAATTCTTGTGGAATTCCATCCGCCAGGTTGACACCAGTTTGTGTCCCCGTGGTAAAATCGAAAACAGTTGAATACGCGCTTATCCCCATATGGTTCCTTGCGCTAACCCTCCAATAATATTTCGTATTGACAGCCAGGTTGGACATTTGTCTCGATGTATCAGCAATCGTTGAATCGTTGAGTTCAATTGCCGTAAAAGCGGCGTCCGTTGCCAGCTGCAAACGGCATTTTGCTGTGAAGGGAGCACGACGCCATCTCAAGACCACATTCAGCGGCTGACCCGTTGCGGCAGTAGCTGGAAAGGATAATGTCGGTGTTGAAGGAGCGCCAACACCAAAATCTGAATTACCGCGAGGGACCAGTTTGTACCGATTGAAGCTGTACCAGACCACTCCTTGTATGTAACTCAGTTGATCATTGGCAAAAAAGATGGTCTTGCCGGTTGTTGTGTCCCCAATAACGTTGGAAAACACGCTCCTGCCGTCAGTTCGGACAAGCATCGGAGTCGTCCCGTCGGAAATCTCATATTCTGCAAGGTCAGCGAATGTTGGGTTCGTGCTTGTCACTGTCGGATTATTGATTCGAACAACCATTCCCTCCCATTGTTCCGCCGAAGGGGTTCCATTTCCGAAAGATCCGAACGCCCCCGTGGTGACAACAGCCGGAGACGGGACCGGACGTGCCGAGGCGAGAACTACGGCCGTGCCGTTTGAAATTTGTGTGACATCGAATTGTTCATTAACGACGCCCGAAACAGATACGCTGTCTCCTTTTTGAAGGCCTTGGAGGGATGAAGATGTGCCGGTAAACCAGACACCATTCCACGGTTGATTACTAACCTGGATGTACCATGGAGAATTCTGACTTGTCGTCGCACCAGGTTTCAAATCCGAGGTGTCTGCCGTGACGATTCCAGAAACAGTGACGGTCGCTCCAATGTAACTACTTCTGCCATTCGTGAACGAAGTGTACTGGAGATCCTGAACTGTCAAGGCGCGATCGAGGACGGTGTAAAAGAACATCCCCCGCGCCGTATCCGCACCGCTTGCGCCGGTTGATGAGTTTGCGAGTGTAGAAAAGTTACCAGCGGTGTCTTTTACCTGTACGAAGTATTTTACAAAAGAATTAGCGACCCGAGGAGAAATGTTTGCGAGATAAGTGGAATCGTTGTTTCCTGACGCTACCATGGTGTCTGTGCTGAATGCTCCGTTGTTGATACTCTTGTAAAGCAATACTGGCCCGAGTTTGAGGCCTCCTGTTTGAGCATATGCACGAACGGAAATCTTGGCCGTATCAATCGATGTTATTGCCACCGGGTTGCGCCGATGAGTGTTGGC
>CAYNRS010000212.1:0-4568 GCA_964399565.1 uncultured Ignavibacteriaceae bacterium | reverse complement strand
GGCTAGTGTTGAGAGTTACTTTACAAGGCCTTCGAGAAGGTCTTACAAAAAACGCTGAGAGTCAATCAAGAAATGATTAAAGTTGCCTAGCGGTGTTGTTTGTAAATACTCTACTTGACAGGAATGACGAGCCGATCACCGGGATGTATTCCGCTGGCCGTCTCGTTGCGTTCTTCAATCTCTTTTACACTCACCCCGTACTTTTTCGAGATCTGCCAAAGGTTCTCACCCGGTTGTACTTCATGATAAAAGAAATTGGCAGAAATACTTTTGGTATCAGGGATAGACAAAACCTGACCGACAGTGAGCTTGTTGGTGCGGAGATTGTTGTGTTTTTTCAAACTTGAGATATCGAGACCGTATTTGCGTCCTATTTCAAAGAGGCTCTCCCCCTTCTTCACACGGTGGACAACGGGTTTTAACTGGTCTTGCTGGAAGGATTCAGGCAATCGAGGACCAAAGGATCCCTCGGCTGACGAAGAAATAATCTTCACGCGTTCATCAGGAGTGGAGTATATCGAAAGCGACTGTCCAGGTACGATCATGTCGTCGCGAAGATTGTTCCACGTCTTCAGCTCCGTTATGCTTACGCCGTATCTTTGGGAAATCCTCTCCAGGCTCTCGCCACGCTGGACCACATGCTCCACCCAGTCATTGCCGCCGTTGCCTTTTGCGCTCATTCTTCCATTCTGAAGAGCGCTTTGGACAACATCGCGGTTCACAATGGCTTGCTTCTCGGCAAACGACAAACGGTCAATATTTTCCAGTGATGCATATTTTGCCGGCTCCACCCAAACGGCGATCGGCTGACCTGAATAGATATGATTGCCGTAAGGAATGTCGTTCCAGTTGCGAATTGCACTCGCCCTCACTCCATACCACTCTGCGATGTGTCCGATCGTGTCTCCCCGCTTAACGTGGTACACGAGCTTCTGTTTACCTTCGGGAGCTTTCGCAGGGATAGATGATTTGTATGTTCGAGTTTTGTCTCTTCGATCCACATATGCTCGCACCTTTCCAAAATCCACCCGCTTTTCGGCCATGTCATACTCAAAAGGTTTTTTGTCTTTCAAATTCACGAATTCGGCCGGAACCGGGATTGCCAGGCTCTTGCCGATGGAAAGTCGGCGTTCACTGACAAGATTATTGACCTCTTTGAGCAACGACGATGTAAGCCCGTACCGTCGGGCAATTCCCGAAAGCGTTTCTCCTCTTTTGACAATATGGACGGCCCAATCTCGCTTCTGGTGATCTGGTATCTTCGCGTAACTGTCGGTAAACATTTCCCTGCTTCCCCGGGGGATTCTCAATCTATAACCGCTCACCCCTGGCGGCGTACACCATTGGAGAAGTTCCGGGTTGAGCTCACGCAGAATTTGAACATCCGTCTTCGCACATTCCGCGAGCAATTTCAAATCAACACAGTCACTGATCTCGGCAAGGTCCCAGGTAAGAGAGTCGGCTACTTCGATATCCGTAAATCCGTACTTGTAAGGCTCCATTGCCATGCGCGTCACGGCGATGTACTGGGGAATGTAGTTTCTCGTCTGTCTCGGCAAGAACTTCCGCAGTTCCCAGAAATCAGAACTCCCAGTACGTCGGATTGCGCGAAAAATCCTTCCGGCCCCTGAGTTATAGGCTCCGAGGACAAGGTACCAATCACCAAACTCCGAATGCAGATCTTTAAGGTGTCGTGCCGCCGCACGCGTTGATTTTTCAAAATCACGCCTTTCATCGTACCACCAGTTGCTTCTCAAGCCGTACAAGGTCCCAGTTCCCTTCATAAACTGCCACAAACCCACTGCCCTCACCCATGATCGTGCATCCGTCCGAAGGCCGCTTTCCGGCATGGAAAGATACACAAGCTCTTCCGGAACCCCTTCTTCACGAAAAATCCGTTTCATCATGGGGAAGTATTTGCCGGAAAGATACAACCAGCGCTCCATATGCCCGCGACCTTTCCCAAGAAAGAAGGATATGTTTCGCTCGACGAACTCATTGACGGGCAGCGCGATAGTCGTCCCTTTGATCTCTCCTCTCGGAATGCTGACCTGACTTGTGTCGGGCGTCTCAACATCCTGGCTGAGCTTTTCTCGAATCGCAAAAATCGACGCGTACGGCCCCAAGCGGTCAATGATTGCGATCTGTTTTTCATAATCTTCCACCACGCTTTTAAACAAGTCTGTGAAGTCTTTGTTCGATTCAATATCAGGAAAATCACTTAGCTCGTTGAGAATTTGAATGGTTTCCTCGAACTCACCTTCAGACAGACTCGTATCTTTCGCCTCTTGTGCCGCCAACGCCGACAAATAATGCTGCCTGGCGATCTCCAGTTTCTTGGCAATCATCTCGGATTCGTCAGCGACAGAGTCAACGTGCGACGAAGAAGGTTCGATCTTCAAATCGCCGTTCTCGAAGCGGACAGTGTCGAGCTCCGGGGTTGCCTCAGTAACGGTTACATCGCGTGTTGATGAATCGGGTTTTACGACACTCGACGAAGAAGCGCCTGAAGGGAGTTCGGAGGGACGGGTGGTGTCTTTTGAAGTGCAGCTAACAAGAAAAAAACAAAATGCTATAACAAGACCTCGAACCATCAGCCTCCGGTTGTGATTGTTGCAGAAAGAACAAATGCAATATAATCAGAGACCGGATGAAAATCAATAGGGTTCAGCGCCATGCAGATGGTCGTGCGTCCTCTCACAAGGGTATATTGCCGTGTTTCTTTTTGGGATTCGAATCCACTTTGTTTTCAAGGAATCTGAGAGCTCGAATTAATTTTGGTCTTGTTTCATGCGGAATGATCACTTCATCGATATAACCGCGCTCAGCGGCGATATACGGGTTCGCGAATTTTTCACGATACTCATCAACTTTCTCATCGACAGCCTTCTGTCTGTCGGCTGATTTTTCGATCTCCTTTCGAAAAACAATCTCCACAGCACCTTTCGGCCCCATAACAGCAATTTCAGCCGATGGCCAGGCATAATTCACGTCTCCCCGAATGTGCTTCGAGTTCATCACGTCATATGCTCCACCATACGCTTTTCGCGTGATGATCGTTATCCGGGGTACGGTCGCCTCACAAAAAGCGTACAACAGCTTCGCACCATGTTTGATGATTCCTCGCCATTCCTGATCTGTCCCAGGCATAAAACCTGGAACATCCTCAAAGACGACCAAAGGTATGTTGAAGGCATCACAAAAACGGACAAACCTTGCTCCCTTCAATGAGGATTCAATGTCGAGAACACCTGCCAACACGGATGGTTGATTAGCGACAATGCCGACCGACTGTCCCCCCAGTCTCGCAAACCCAACGATCAAATTCTGTGCATAGAGTTCGTGGATTTCGAAAAAATCACCGTTATCAACAATCTTGCGAACGACGGTTTTCATATCATACGGCTTGTTCGGATTCTCTGGCACGAGATCATCGAGCTCTTTGTCCATCCTGGTGGTGTCGTCGCCCGACTCGACTCTTGGAACGTCGTCAACATTGTTCTGCGGGATGTAACTCAATAATCTTTTGATTCCTTCGAAGCACTCAATCTCGTTTTCCATCGCAAAATGAGCAACGCCGCTTTTTGAGGCATGCGTGAGAGCACCGCCCAGGTCCTCAAAGCTCACATCTTCGTGGGTCACGGTTTTAACCACATTTGGCCCGGTCACGAACATGTGGCTCGTGTGCTTGACCATAAAGACAAAATCCGTGATCGCCGGTGAATAGACTGCTCCTCCCGCGCACGGACCCAGGACAGCGGAGATCTGTGGAACAACGCCCGAAGCAAGAGTATTCCCAAGAAAAATTTCGGCGTAACCGCCAAGACTCACCACGCCCTCCTGAATTCGCGCGCCCCCTGAGTCGTTTAGCCCGATAATAGGCACGCCAAGTTTCATCGCCAGATCCATGATGCGGCAAATTTTTTCAGCATGAGCTTCGGAAAGTGAACCGCCAAAAACAGTGAAATCCTGGCTGAAGATGACGACGGGCAGCGCCAGCATCGGCCTGCGTATCAGCTCGGGTAACGAGACGGGAGCGGCGACTGCTTCGGTCGCCGACACGACTTGGAGGCGATTCAACGTCACGCAGTCGTTCACGTCAGGTTCTACTGGCACGGCGACGTTCCGGATCGAGACGGGGACGAACGCTAACGTCATCATCTGGGGCGCTCAGCTCGAAAAGCAATCGACCGCCGGCTCCTACGTGCAGACGACGACCACGGCCGTCACCGGCACGAGCGGCGGCCTGGTGGCGGTCGGTCCCGGCCCTCACCTTTTCCAGACCGGCAACGTCGGCGTCGGCGTCGCCTCGCCGCTGGCCACCTTCCATGCGCAGAGTTCGGGTGTCGCCGGCAGGTTCCAAAGGACGTCCGTTGGCAATATCATCGAGCTCTATGACGCCAATCCGACCATTCGGCTCCAAGTGAGCACCGTTGGTTTGGTCACGGCCTCCGGCGGTTTCAAGGCTGATGCCGGCGGCGGCAACAGTCCTGGAAATCTGGAACTGCGGAATATCGCGCTCTCGGTCGATGGCGACGTCGGCACCATCACATTCACGTCGCCGCATA
>CAYNRS010000211.1:0-4578 GCA_964399565.1 uncultured Ignavibacteriaceae bacterium | reverse complement strand
TCGACGGCGTCGTAGAGTTCTTCGGCGCTAATCAGACGGTTCCGCCGAAGCAATACAGGGATTTGGTTCTTTCCGGATCAGGGACGAAGAACGCTGACAGCAGTTTTTCGATTTCGGGCAATCTGACTATCGCCGCTTCGGTTACGCTGAATGTCCAATCCGGTCAGTCCATTATCCTCATCGGCAGCTTAAACGAGCAAGGATATCTCTCGGGAAGCATCAGCAAGATCATTAACCTGTCAGGCGGAACGACATCGTCGAATTTCGGCGACATTGGTCTATCGATTTCCTGGACAGGTTCTGCGCCTGGAACAACGACAGTCACGCGCACCTCGGGTGCAATCTCTGTAGGCCAGGGAAATCAATCCATCAATCGTTACTATGAAGTTGCGACCAGTAACTCGGGTGGCTTCAATGGAACAATCGTCTTCGAGTATGCAGATGCGGAACTCAACGGCCACAATGCAGCTAATCTCGAATTGTGGAGGTCGGCGAATGGCGGTACGACATGGAGACGTCAGGGCGGAACGGTGAATCTTGCCCAGAAAACAATTACGAAGAGCGGAATTCTCTCCTTCAGCCGCTGGACTGCCGCTGACGCTTCACAACCGCTTGGCCGGACTGAGTTTGAATTCGTCGCTGACACAGTAGTCGCAACACAGGGGAACAACCAAATTCAACCTCCGCTTTCGCTGCTGAACCCCATGGTGGTCACTGTTCGTGATTTCTACGGGAATCCGATTCCTGGAATCGCTGTCACATTTTCGATATCCCAGACTCCTCTTTCGGCGGCCGGACAGGCCCTTACCGATACCGCGGTAGTGACTGACGCAGCCGGTCAAGCCTCAACAACGTTAACACTTGGCAATCAAGGTGGGACGTATCGCGTTGCGGCCCGGTCGACCGGGTTGAAGGGAAGCCCGCTCACGTTTAATGCGGTTGCAGATGCGCCCCTTGCGACGAACATCGTTCAGCAATCAGGTAATGCTCAAACCGGCGTAGTTATGAACACGTTGGGTCAACCGCTAGTCGTGAAAGTGACCAACGGATCAGGGACTGGAGTCGCAAATGTTGGAGTAACGTTCTCCGTAATCGGAAGACCGGATTCGTCTGCAACAGGAGATAGTCTGACCAACGTAAGCGCAGTGAGTAATGCAAACGGTGAAGCATCAACGTTCTTTAGATTGGGGACCAAGGCAGGCTCGTACACCGTGACAGCAAGTTCGCCTGGATTGACAAATAGCCCAATCACATTTACTGCAACTGCCCTGGCGGGCCCGGCGGCACAAATGGCTGAAACTCAGGGAGGAACTCGAACAGCCAGAGTCGACACACTTGTCGGACCGTTCACAGTAACGGTGAAAGATCAATATGGAAACCCGCGCTCAGGGGCGTTGGTTTCGTTTGCAATCTCGGGCAAACCTGTGGGATCCACTGGAGACAGCTTGACCGTTCCAAGTATCGTGACCGATGTGTTGGGTCGTGCTTCGACGTCTCTGCATCTTGGCACAAAAGTGGGCCAATATGATGTAAGAGCGACATCCGGGACTTTGTCTGACACAATAACATTTTCGGCAACAGCGACGGCGGCAGCGGGGAGATTTGTGGCAATTACGGCCGGTAATAACCAGGATACAACTGTGGCTTCACTCCTGAGTCCATTCGTTGTCATGGTTACAGACCAGTTCGGAAACAACAAGCCGGGCGCAAGCGTCTCATTCAGTATCGCCGCGAAGCCGGAGAATGCAGTCAATGACAGTCTAACGGTGGTCACGGGTATCACAGATTCTCTTGGAGCAACCTCGACGAGATTGATCCTTGGTACAAAAGCAGGAACATATGTGGTCAAATCCTGGATGCCGACGGATAGTGTCTTATTTACAGCTAACGCTCGGCCGAAGCCTGCAACAACCGTTTTCCTCTCATCGGGCAACAATCAACAAGAGCAAATTGAGTCAACACTGTCTCCATTCGTCGTAAAAGTTACCGACCAATACGGAAACCCGACGAGCGGTAGTTTGGTGACTTTTGTCTTGTCGTCCAAACCATCCGGAACGACAGGAGACAACTTAACGACAGTGACCGGAACGACGGGTTCAGACGGGACAGCGTCCGCCGTTCTCAGGCTCGGCACAAAAACCGGTGATTACCATGTCACCGCGACTTCTTCGGGTCTCATAGGGAGTCCCGTCAACTTCACAGCAAAAGCCACTGCCGGAGCGGCGGTGTTGATGGTTTCCACGTCAGGCGATAATCAAACTGGTATCGTGAATGCACCTTTGACGAACCCATTCGTTGTCAAGGTAACAGACACATATGGAAATGTTGTTCCAGGTCAAGTGGTGAGATTTGCGTTTGCTGGAACTCCTTTAGGTTCAACCGGACAAAGCCTGAGTGACACGATGGCCACAACAGGCGTGGACGGAATGGCTTCAACTACACTGAGGCTTGGTAACAAGGCCGGCCGTTATACTGTAACAGCAAGCTCAGCCGGGCTCTTCTTTGCTCCGATCTTTATTGCATCCGGAGTTTCCGAAGGCGCCGCCGCATTTGTTTTAACTTCAGGGAACAATCAAAGGACGGCCATTAATACGACGCTGCCAAACTCCTTTGTTGTGACTGCCGCAGACGGGAATGGAAACCCGGTTTCCGGCGTCGGTGTGTCATTTGTCATTTCGAATATGCCAACCGGTGCGGACGGTGCCTCCCTGAGCGTTACAACAACACTGACTGACACCAACGGCAGGGCTTCGACAGAACTTACGTTAGGGAATAAGGTTGGTGAATACACAGTAGCGGCGGTTTCCTCCGGGCTTGTTGGAAGCCCGTTGACGTTCCATGCATCGGCGACGGCTGGCGTTGCGGCGTCGATAGCACTGACAACAGGAAACGAACAGGTAGGCATCGTGAATTCCAATATATCGCCTTTCGTTGTGAGGGTCCTCGACATTGGCGGGAATGCCGTGTCGGGCGTGAGAGTTGATTTCAAAATTTCAACAACTCCGGAGGGCTCAGGAAACCAATTACTGTCAGTGCAAACTGCCACGACCGATTCCCTGGGTGCTGCCTCTACAACTCTAAGACTTGGGAATGCCGTCGGAACATATGCCGTAGAAGCAACATCAGTCGGACTTGCTGGGAGTCCCGTTATCTTCACCTCGACAGCAACAGCGGGCGGTTCCTCGGTCGTCGCCATGGTATCCGGAAACAACCAAACCGGCCAGGTGAACACGATGCTTGCGAATCCGTTTATCGTGAGAATAAGGGATTCGAACAACAACCCCGTGACAGGAGTGTTGGTCACGTTCGCAGTTACAACGAAACCGAACGGATCCGCGGGCGACAGCTTGACCGTTACGAGTAAGCTCACAGATTCTACCGGGACCGTTTCAACCACTCTCAAATTCGGCGATAGAAATGGTACGTATCGAGTTTCGGCAACTTCAACCGGGCTTGTCGGCAGTCCTGTGGTGTTTACGGCAACTGCGACGGTCGGTGGTGCCGCAACGATTGCTTCTCAAATGGCACCAACTCAGCCGGCACCGATCAATACGACATTGTCGCAGCCGTTTGTCGTGAGGGTGACGGACGCTTCAAACAACCCTGTGAGTGGAGTGAGCGTCAACTTCGCAATTGACTCTTTGCCCAATGGAGCAAGGGGTCAACTGCTGAGCGTTATTGAAGGGGTTACCGACAGTGCAGGAGAAACCAGCACTCTGCTTACGCTAGGAGACAAGATTGGCAGGTACAGAATTATTGCATTCTCCACCGGTCTTGTCGGAAGTCCTGTGGTATTCTATGCAGAGGCAACAGTTGGTCCAGCAGCCTCCATCGCAGTCTCCTCCGGTGACAAGCAGCGTACCGGTATCTTCACGAAATTGCCGAACCCGTTCGTCGTTATCATCACAGACGTCGGCGGGAATCCAGTATCTGGAATTCCCGTTACGTTTGCTATTGTTGATACTCCGTCCGGTTCAGTTGGCCAGACGCTTACGATTAAAGACACTGTTACAAATGGCAGCGGACTCGCTGCAACCGTTCTTACACTTGGCAACAGGGTTGGCGACTATGTTGTCAGCGCCGTATCACCGGGTTTGAATGGCAGCCCGCTCAACTTTGGCGCGGGTGCGACACCCGGCTCTGCCGCTACGATTGTGTCTGCAGAAGGTGGAGACCAACAGGCCCAAATCAGCACTCTCTTGCCGATACCGCTTAAGGTCTCAGTAACAGACCAGGGTGGAAATGCACTTCCAGGTCAACGAGTGACGTTTGCGATCATTCAAGTGCCAACCGGAGCAGTAGGCCATAATCTGAGTGCAACGGACGTAACGACTGACTCGAATGGAGTGGCGTTGACCTCGCTGACGCTGGGAGACAAGGTCGGTACTTACGTGGTCACAGCCACCTCCGCGCGACTGAATGGAAGTCCGGTGACATTCGTTGAACGTGCAACAACAGGCGCCCCGGTTGCCGTCGTTCATGTGGCCGGAGGCAATCAGCTTCGCCCGGTTTATAACGCGCTCGAAGATCCATTTGTCGTGAGAGTTGTCGATGCAGGTGCGAATCCCGTGCCCGCAG
>CAYNRS010000210.1:0-4582 GCA_964399565.1 uncultured Ignavibacteriaceae bacterium | reverse complement strand
TTGGTGGAAAGAAACACACCGCTTTCATTGCCTGCAAAGACATTCGCGCCGGAGACGGCAAGAGCGTAAATCGCCCAATCGTTTCCGCTGATGAATCCAGTATTGACTTCAGTCCACAGAGTACCGTTGTTTGTCGAAAGATAGACGCCCGACCAGGTCCCCGCAAAAAGATTTGTCCCGCTGACGGCAAAAGCTCGAACATCCTTGGTCGCCAGGGAAAAATTGTCTCCTGTATTGACTGCAGTCCAGCTTGTGCCGTTGTTGGTGGAAAGAAAAACACCGCTCGCAGTCCCGGCAAAGAGATTCGAGCCGGAGACGGCAAGCGATTTCACAGAAGTGTTCGTCAATCCAGTATTCATCGGAGTCCAGCTTGTGCCATTGTTGGTGGAAAGAAACACACCGCCAGGAGTCCCGGCGAAGAGATTTGTTGCCGAGGTGGCAAGAGCATAGACAATAGTGCTCGTGGGTAAGCCATTACTCGCCGTGTTCCAGGTTGTGCCGTTGTCGGTCGAGAGAAACACACCGCCGCCGTCAGTCCCGGCAAAGAGATTTGTGCCGGAGACAGCAAAGGACTTAATCCATCCACCGTACGGGCCAATAGTCTGCACCCACTGAGCGACGAGGTTGGCAGGCAGAAGGGAGAAGAAAACGACAGAGGTGATTCGAAGCGCAATTGCTCTCATGTTGAACTCCTTATGTAAAGAAGGCGGCGCACATTTTCCCGCACATTGCGCAAAGGCCCGAGCATGAAGCACGCTGTTTCCAGATCGCCCACAGTAAAAGAAAGCGCGCCCGGGTGACGAACGCGCTTTCTCCGTTGAGCCCTTCAATCAACTACTTTGCGAACACCATTTTCTTGACAAATTGCTTACCGGCTGCGTCAAATTTTGCATAGTACATTCCGCTCGGAAGCGCACGTGCATCAAAGCGAACTTGGTACATCCTGCCCTGCTCAGCAAGCCCGTTGAACAGCTCCGCAACTTCCTGACCAAGCGTGTTGTAAACTTTCACGACGGCTTGTCCCCCTTGCTCAACGCTAAACTCAATGTTTGTCGCCGGATTGAAGGGGTTTGGATAGTTCTGTAAAAGCTGAGTAGATCCTGGGGCAACCACAACGACAGCGTCCAGTATATCCATGCGGGAACGTGATGATGGCAGAAGCGAAGGATCAGTCAGGCCATCGTAACGGGTGTATGACTGGTCGTAGGAATAATCCGTGAAGCTCGTATAGGTGCATCCGTCGTAATCCCACGAAGAAGAGTACGAATTCGAAACATGAGAAAACGGAAAGACATCCAGCCGAACTCCACCGCCCACCGAAATGTCGTCATCCTGCAGGAGCAAACGGATCTCGACAAAATCCTGGAAATTGTAGAGCGTCTCATTCTGTTGATATTGCCCCGTGCTCCCATCGTTGTAGCGATAAACATAGAAGTAACTTTGCGCAACCTTCTGTACGTAAAGGTATCCCCACCCGGAACTCGGAGACAAGTACATGTTGCAGTAAAAGTATCTGCCATCAGACTCTAGATGACTGAGGTCGTAGTACTCGTATGTTCCGTCAGAATAATATGGCGTCAGGTTCGACAAGGAACCATGAGATATCGTTCCGTTGCCGGAGAGGAACTCCCAGGAAAATTTGTCAATGGGTGAGGCTGGAATTTGGTTCGCAGCCAAATTGATTTGTGCATAGACAACATCGTATTCCGACTGCTGATAAAAAGTGTACCATCCATTGCACCATGTTGTGTTGCTGTTATAAAAATAATTCCGCACTGATACCACCTGAAAGGACCCCGAAACGGGCGTCACAGTAACGGGATTCACGACTTCCACCTCCGCAGCAAGTTCATTGTTCGACTCGTCGTAATCGGCCGGGTTCGAATCCGAGGCTCTCGCCGTCAAGGTATGTAATCCCGTCGTTTCCAGATGAATTCCCTGGAAGACAACAGAAACCTGACCTCCCGCGGCAACAACCACGCCGGGCACCGAGCCAAATGAAGTCATGCCGTCCCAAAGACTGACAACCGCAGTGGCTCCCAACTGCATGTTGAACTCTCGAATTGTTACTGTCACGTCGAAAGGTGAATGCAGAGTCACCTTCTCGGGAGTACTCACGTTGGCAACTCGAAGATCTGGCCTGAGAAAAACCCTTGCACTGGTGCGCGAAACTTCCTCATCGACAGTTTTTGGAGTTTTGATCTGCCCTTGAATACGCACGGGAAGAAGCGGCTGAAGACCGTCGACAGTGACCAGAGACGTGGCTCCAGAAATCGGCACATCGAAAAGATTGCGATTGTAGAGAACGTTGCCAAGGTCATCATAAACTGTCACAAGGAGTTTTTTAAACGAATGGGGAAGAGGGTAGTTGATAACATCAGTCGTGACGACCTCTATGGAAATATCTGTTGTCACGGCTCCTTTGAGAGCCACGGCCGAGATGGAATAGGCATCGACTTTGCCCGGTGGAGCGGCCTTTTTACCTTGGCTGGACATGCTTGCGACAAGCAACAGGCTGACAATTGCAGCTGCAATCACTACGGAGAAGATTCTCATGAGTCCCCCTTTTATTTGTTGGAAGTTTGGATGAGAGAAATACAGAGGGCAGACATCAACGTCCGGTTCCCCCTAAGAGTTTCACACAAAACACTCTAAATGCCGGAGATTGTTATATCTTTTCGCATCACACCATAGACATGAAGGTCACACTCGTGTCGCAGACGGTGGGCGAAAAGTTCATCTTTTTATCGTTTCTCATTACGCGGCACTGTCGAAGGCTGTTTGAAACCAGAGATTCCAGTGTCTTGAAATTCAACACATGGCGGAGTTGCTTTTTTCAACGTTCATTGCTTAATTGAATAAGGTAGTAATGAGATTCGTTCTTTGGGACGGGAAAGATGTAGATTTTCAGGTTACAGACGCGTAACATGTAACCTGAGAGGTCACTTTTCGTCGCACCGCCAAGGAGAACCGCATGCAACTCACAATCTCTCTCCGAGCGTACCGTAGAACTCATCATCTCACCCAAAAGGAAATCGCTGCCTCGCTTGGCGTGAGCCGTGAATACTACAGCCGGTTAGAATGCGGTAAAAGCTTGCCGTCGTTCAGACTGCTTGAGAGGATCTGCCGTTCAACTGATATTTCGGCCGAGGTCGTTTTTGGAAAAAGTGCTGGGGTTTTTTCGGGATATGAAATGTCGGAGATCTGCAAACTTTGCCTCCGCTTAAGGAGCCGCGACAGGAAGAAGATTCACTGGCTGATAAGAAGGATGGTGAAGCGCTGAAGGAAGCTTGAACCTCGATGCGTAGCGAAAGTCAACAGCGTAGCGTGCTGACTTTTCGTATTTACTGCTTTTCAACCAACAAGCCGAGCAAACCCAATTCCTCTCTGTAAATCCGAGTCAGCAATCTCGTGGTTGCAAAACGCTATAACCTTCCGAGTAATCCTTTTTGAGACTTGAGGTCGCTCGAGATTGTCACTTCTGCTCGTTCATTGTCTGATGTGGGAGTGACGGTAAAAGTTGTTGTCGTGTCATTCTCGGCATCAGTTTCGACAAGGACACGCCCGGGCTCCGGTTCTGTAATGGACGCTCGGAACGCCTGAGTCTTTCCCATGACCGTCATCTGGAAACGGATGATCGTCCCCGCCCCAACTCCGCCTTTCTCGATTTCAAGGTTTGAAAAGAATTTCTTAGGCAAAATGTTCGGGTGCTCGTTGCGGTAATCTGCAATGATGTCGTAAACACGTTTTGCAGGTGCGTTGATAACGGCAGAGGCTTGGATCTGATAACGGCTCATTTCAGGATTGTTTCACGGATCATGTGTCCGGCGGAATAATCTCGCAGGGGCTTGATTACTTGTCCGCCAAGCTTTGTGGCGGAATCAAGCCCCTACAGGTTTAATGACCTTATCCGCCGAATGGCTCAGTATTTCATAAATGCGGTCAAGCCATTCAAGGTGTTCGGGTTTCATTAAAACAGAACGCAAACATGTGATCGTGTTCTGATCAATGTCTATTCCTGCGTTTTCAAGACCAAAGAACTTCACAGGCAATTCCGCCAGTGCGAGATGAAGCAGATTTTTTGCAGCCTCAGTAAAGAGCAATCGCGCAAGATTCGATGATTCGCTCACTCGCCGTGCACGAACAGCCCAGACAACAATATCGAGCTCCGGACGAAACGCCGTCAGAAATCGCGGATCGTTGCTGAGCCGTTCATGGAACTTCAACGCGGCACTTCGGGAATCTCTTAACATTTTGGAAAATTCTCCATTCCTTCGCAACGGAAGTAGTTTCTGCGTTGCCCAGAGACCGACAGCAGCCGCTCCTGGCCTCGAGCATTCAAGGCTGATTTCGCCAAGGTGAAGATCACCAGAGCTGAAATACGTGTACGGTGAATCGTGTTTGTAAAATTTGCCGACACCTAGGTCGTGGAAAATCACACAACCGCAGCCATACGGTTGAAGTCCGTGTTTATGCGGGTCGATAACAAGGGAATCAGCATCGCTGATGCTTTCATAAGCCTGTCGGGTTTCGGCATCAAGGTTGTTCACAAGCGTAAAATATCCGCCGTACGCGGCATCCG
>CAYNRS010000209.1:0-4594 GCA_964399565.1 uncultured Ignavibacteriaceae bacterium | reverse complement strand
GTAATGGCGTTGCAACCAAAGGCCTCCTGAAATAATGGACAAACAAGCCCGGCACGCTGCGATTAAGCACATTATTTTCCACCAAGTCGTGGGAACGCAGGAAGATCTTCGCAAAGCACTCAAGATTGCCGGTTTTGACATCACTCAGGCAACCCTTTCACGGGACTTAAAGGATCTTGGAATCGCGCGTGTGAATTCACCGGATGGTCCCAAATATGTCGTTCACGTCGAGAGTGAAGAGCGTCGACTTCAGTCATTCATAGGACTCGAGATCGAACAGATCGATGCAAACGAATCACTCGTTGTTATCAAGACTTTGCCGGGTCGAGCTCAGGGCGTCGCCGAAATCATCGACAGCCTCCATTATGCTTCAATCCTGGGAACGATTGCCGGCGACAACACGATTCTTGTTACACCCACATCAACAAAACGCATCAAGGAAGTCATGAAGCTCCTGCATGGGCTGATGGTAAAAAAGCAGGTGGCGTGACGAAATCAAACTTGGATAAACACTGAAAGAACAGAAGGAGCATGACATTGAAAAAACAAAAGATAGCAGTTGCCTATTCTGGCGGCTTGGACACCTCGGTTATCGTGAAATGGCTTCAGGAAAAATACGACGCCGACATCATCACGGTGACGGGAAACCTCGGACAGAAAAAGGAACTTGTCGGACTGGCAGAAAAAGCGTACAAAACCGGGGCCAAGAAGGTTTATATTCAGGAACTTGCCCGGGAATTCGTAGAGGATTATTGCTGGGCAGCGCTGAAGGCCGGAGCACTCTACGAACACACCTATCCCATGGCGACATCCCTCGGAAGGCCCTTGCTCGCTAAAGCTCTCGTGGAAGTCGCAAGACGGGAACGATGTACCGCTGTCGCGCATGGTTGCACGGGGAAAGGAAACGATCAGGTTCGATTTGAAGTTTCCGTTGCTGCATTGGCCCCCGAGTTGAAGGTCATTGCGCCCCTGAGAGAGTGGGAATTCAAGTCACGTGAAGAAGAGATCGAATACTGTTTGAGGCATGGAATCCCGGTCAGCGCTACGAAGGCGAGCCCCTATTCCATCGATGAAAACATTTGGGGCACGAGCATCGAATGTGGTGTTCTTGCGGATCCTATGGTGGAACCTCCGGCCGATGCTTACCAAAGAACCGTTTCTCCCAAAGATGCCCCCGACAAGCCGGCGTATGTGACGATCGAGTTCCGTGAAGGAATTCCCGTTGGTTTAGGCGGAAAGCGAATGAGTGGCGTTGCGTTACTCGACGATCTCAACGCTGTCGCCGGAGCTAACGGCGTCGGCAGGTTGGACCTCGTTGAAAACAGGCTCGTGGGAATCAAATCCCGCGAAGTGTATGAAGCACCCGGAGCAACAGTGTTACATTTCGCGCACCGCGAGCTTGAACGGCTGACGCTGGACCGCGAAGTCTCACATTACAAAGCAAAGATCTCGCACGATTACGCGGACTTGATTTACAACGGGTTGTGGTTTACCCCTCTTCGCAAATCTCTCGACGCATTTATCCACGAGACTCAGAAGACTGTCAATGGGATCGTCAAGGTGAAGCTCTACAAGGGGACGATCGAGATCGCCGGAAGAAGATCTCCCAACTCGCTTTATGATACAAAACTTGCGACGTACACTGTCGATGATGAATTTGACCATCAGGCGAGTGTTGGGTTTATCAAGATTTACGGATTGCCGGTGAAAACTTTTTACCGGGTAAACAGGAATGGGCTGCTTAAAAGAAAAACATTAGTCAAGAAGCGCTCAAGCTGAAACAAAAGGAGTAACGTTAATCAAGGGCCGATGGCGTTTGCCGTCGGCTTTTTTATTGAATTTGTGGAGTTTTATTGATTGATTAAAATATGATGAGCAGATCCATTCTTGGGCTTTCGGCCTTTTACGTTTTACCCTTTACCGCTATGTTGAAGGGTCAAACAGAAATCGATTCACTCAGGAAGGCAGATTCATTATTTCTTCGGGTTGTTATCCCGGGCACTGATACAATCCAGACGCCTCTTGGACGCCACCGGATTGCCGCCAGCACACTTCCCACCGCAAAAGCCTTCATTAACGACAATGAGGTGAAGGTTTATTCCAGCGGGGCATTTGTCGGCCTGATGCCACTCACAGTGGGTCCGAATCCGATTCGCATTACAGTAAGAACAGAGGCGGGCGACTCGCTCTTTCATGACTACATGTTTTTGAGAAGTGAACCGCCTAAGACGTCACCAAAAGACACTCTGACCATAGACTCAATTATGGTTGAACCGTCTCAGGATATGTGGCTCAATAAAGACGACATTCTCGAGGTCCGGTTCAAGGGAAGTCCGGGATACGAAGCGTCGTTCAGCATCGAAGATGTAGAATCAGGAATTCCCATGCGAGAGTTGACGCCTCGTGAAGCGGGAGGGCTTGGGGGTGTCTACATGGGACGTTACAAGATACAGGAGCATGATGAAGCGCGCGGTGTTCCAATCGAATTTCATTTGCGAAAGAGTTTTTGGAGCAGCGAGAATGCAACCTCGAGAGGAAGAGTTTGGATTTTGCCTGATTCGCTCCCAAGGGTTGCGGAGGTCATTGGCCGCCGGCCTTTTCTCAACGCAGGTTTGGGGTCCGACCGCCTTGGTGGAGCGAAGCTTGGATATATACCTCCGGGTGTGCTGGTCACCGTCACGGGCAGGGTTGGACAGCAGTACAGGATCAGGCTTTCGGAATCTATGGAGGCATGGCTACCCAGGGAATTTGCCCGACTCCTGCCTCTCGACACTCCGCTGCCTCATTCGCTCGCGGGTTCGATTATGGCAACGGGCAATGAGTCGCTCGACATTGTCACTGTCTCGTTCTCGCAGAAACTCCCCTTCACAAGCGATCAACAGGTCAACCCAAACGCCATTCTCGTGGACGTTTACGGAGCTACATCCAACACAAACTGGATAACGCATCATCTTTCGGCCAAGGGCATTGAAAGCGTCAAATGGAATCAAGTTGCGGCAGACCAGTATCGCCTGACGATTACCCTCAAACATCGTCAGCACTGGGGATACGATATTGACTACAACGGGGCATCAAACCTGCGAATCCGGATACGTCGTCCTCCCACGCTTCTCTTCAGGGATTCGGTGCTGTTTGGGCAAACTGTCGTAGTGGATGCCGGGCACGGGGGCGACAACAACGGAGCTCTTGGCGCTACGGGCGTGAGGGAAATGGATGTTACGATGGCCATTGCGAGTCAGCTCGACTCCCTCCTACGGTTGAAAGGTGCAAGGGTTGTATTGACGCGCAAAGGGAGCGAAGGCCCGACAATGATGGAACGAACCGAAAAAGCTCTCAGCTCCGGGGCTCAGATTCTCGTCAGCGTCCACTGCAACTCAACGGGAGAGCAGGCGGATCCTGTATCTGTGCAGGGAACGAGCATTTACTATCGATACGTGGGCTTCAAGCCGCTGGCAAATATCATGTATGACAAGATGTTGGAGCTGGGCCTGAAGCAATTTGGCGTTGTGGGAAGCTTTAATTTTGCCTTG
Organism: uncultured Ignavibacteriaceae bacterium; assembly: GCA_964399565.1. GTDB lineage: Bacteria > Bacteroidota > Ignavibacteria > UBA10030 > UBA10030 > JACQPT01. Next base: position 1,064 of record CAYNRS010000209.1, on the reverse strand, counting down.
AATGCACCGACGCAACTGCCGAACGTTCTGGTCGAAACTGCATTCCTCTCTCACCCGGAGGATGAAATTCTACTCATTGACGAAACGTTTCGTCAAAGGATTGCCCTGCAGGTGGTTAAAGGACTCGAAGAGTTTCTCGCGACTTCTGCCGAACAACAGGAAGTTCCGACGACCCGTCCGGCCGGAGCCAAGTCGAAATAGCTCGACTCCCTTTTCTCTCGCCCCATTTTTCCCTATCTTCATTCCACCCGAAACTTCTATTCGGTCAATTCTCAACCATTTACTTTCATAATTCTTATGGCCCACCAAGCTCTCTGGAGCGGCCGGTTCAAGGAACCGCTCGCTGAAATCGCTCTGAGATTCTCTTCATCAATTGACCTCGACAAACAACTCTTCGTGGAAGACATCGCCGGAAGCATCGCCCATGTGGAAATGCTCGCGGCGACGAGAGTTCTTACCGCCTCGGAGGCAAGAAGAATCAGGACAGCGCTCAAGACCATTCAGAAGGAAATCGAAACCGGGAAGTTCAAGCTTACTGCAGACTTTGAGGACGTTCATCTTGCGATTGAGCAGAGACTTATTCAGAAACTTGGGCCTCTTGGAGGAAAGCTCCATACCGCCCGAAGCAGGAATGACCAGATTGCGCTTGATGAGCGCCTCTATTTGCGGGGTGCTGTCAAGGAGTTGAGTAAACTGATTCTCCAGCTTCAACGCGTATTGCTTTACAAGGCGGAGAAGTATTTTGGCATTCTCATGCCAGGCTACACACATGTACAGCGTGCGCAGCCGGTGATGCTCTCGCATCATCTGTTGGCGTATGTGTCGATGCTTGAACGCGATTTTGAGCGATTGCAGGAATGCAAGAAGCGATTTAACAAATCGCCCCTGGGCGCCGCAGCGTTTGCCGGAACATCATTTCCGATTGACCGTCAGCTCGTTGCACGAAAACTGCATTTTGACGGCATCGTTGAAAACAGCATCGATGCAGTGAGTGACCGGGATTTTCTGGTTGAGTTTGTTGCGGCAGCGAGCATTACGATGGTCCATCTCAGCCGGTTTGCCGA